>NZ_JAAQOK010000050.1:0-31192 GCF_011683705.1 Enterobacter sp. 725m/11
TCCGTCGTCGGCAGCGTCAGATGTGTATAAGAGACAGGTATCTATCATCCGGTAGGCAGGATAGATAGCATCGAGAGAGAAAGTATGTAGCGCAGGTAAAATTTCGAATGAAAGAGACGGTCGCTCTAAAGTGGAAACGTGGCGGCTGACAGGCGCTGTAGCAACGTCGGTATTCGAAATAGTGACGAGAATGTTTACTCAGGCTTAATGATTAATGGAAATGTATAATCACTTACAGGGTTATTATCACAATATGAAATATAAGTTATTTTGAGTCGTGAAATTAAAGGGGCAGTCAATAAGTTAAATAGCGATGGTGTCGTCAGGTGATGCGGCAATATTAAACATACCCTGTTAGTGCAACAAATAATTCATCGTCGATATCTTCTTCTGATATCACCAAAACGACATTTCTACTAATTATGGTAGTGGCGATAATAGCGTTATTGCGTTAATGAAATCCGTTCTCTTTTGAATTTTGTGCTTTAATAACAGTGTGTTATATCATTAGCAGGTGTTGAAATAAGTAGCTCCAGGCCATGTCGGGTTTTTTTATCAGATTATTCCTATAATGTTTTGGCTGCTTCAATTACCACCACTTACGCTGCGGTAAATATTGAATTGAAGCAAAGCTCATGTAAACTTGTTTACCGTTTGTCAAAATATGTCAGGAAGACGCTGGGCCTTATTCTGAAGGGTTCGTGCGGTAGCTATGCCTTTAAATTAGTAACACCCCGAAATTATCCTGACTATTTTAACAATAGCACCTAAGTCAAATTTCATCCCCTTATCTCCATCATCAAAATATCGCTACGGAAAAGCATATGAAAATGCGCGTACTGTTTTCACTTCTGTTTGTAATGGCGGTGGCGGGCTGTAAAGCGCCACAGAAACCGGCAATCACCGACGACACGATCGTGACCAGCCAGGTCAACGGTGTCACCCTGACCCACCGTCACGCCGTGGTGCCGCCAACGGAATTCGCCCAGCTCAACGAGCCTTATCGTGCCATGTACCCGGCCTCCCTGATGAGCCGTCCTGATTTTGGCGGAAAGGTTATCCGTACGCTGGAAACCGGAAAAACCTATGTAGTGCTGGGGCAGGTTGAACACTACTGGATGGCGCTCGCCGATGAGGGGAACGACCAGTTGATTGGCTACGTCCCGATGCGTGCCGTTATCAAAGCCGACCAGTACGAAGCCACCGTCCGCAAACAGGCCATTCGTCCTAAGGTGCGTAAAAAAGCGACCTGCGTCGATGTGGATGGCAACAGCAAAGCCTGCAAAGACAGCGCTAACGGTACCTGGATCCTGAACTAAACGGCTTTCGTGGGCGTATTTTTATGAATAATAAAAAGTTTCATCGGCTGTGGTTAGTCTTTTACGCGGCGATTTTCGCCCTTGTCAGTGGTTGTACGTCGTCTTCACACAGCGAACCTTCCCGCTACAATCTGCAGTTTCAGGCTCATCCACAACTCAATGATTCTGCGCCACTTAAAGTCCGGGTGCTGTTGTTGAAATCCGATGCGGATTTCATGTCCAGCGACTTCTATTCCCTGCAGAACAACGCGTCAGCAACGCTTGGCGCGAATCTGCTGAACAGCGACGTTTTCTTCCTGATGCCGGGACAGCTGTCCAAAACCCTCAGCGGTCAGAGCGATCCTGAGGCGCGTTATATCGGCGTGATGGCGGAATATCAGAAGCTGGACGGTAAAAAATGGCGCGTTTCACTCCCGCTGCCTGTGCCAGGCGAAAATCATATCTACCAGTTCTGGAAATGGTCCGCGGATGAACTCCAGGCCAACGTTTTTCTCGACGTAAACGGCATTCGGGTCATCAGCCAGTAACGCGCTTCACAACAGGAAACACATCATCATGACCAAAGCAGAAAAGGTCGTCTGGACCGAAGGCATGTTCCTGCGTCCACACCATTTTCAGCGGACTGAAAGTTATCTGCTCAACCATGTTCGTGAGTGGGGTGCGCTGCAGCGTTCCTATCTCTGGGGCTTTCTCGACGTAGAACTGGACGAAGCGATGCTTCGCCAGGGCTGCATTGCCCTGAGCTACTGCAGCGGGTTACTGCCGGACGGCACCTTTTTCCAGGTCCGCAACGGACGCAATGGTCCCGCGCCGCTAAAAATTCCTGACAATCTCACCAACGAAAAGGTGGTGCTCGCGCTGCCGGTTCGTCGTGGCGAGCGGGAAGAGGTGATTTTCAGCGAAGAGCCTGCCTCGCTGGCCCGCTTCGTCGCGTTTGAGCAGGAGGTGGAGGACGATAACGCTATGTCGGTGGGGGATGCCACCGTCCAGTTTGGCCGCCTGCGCCTGACGCTGATGCTGGAAAAAGACCTCACGGCAGAATGGACATCCATCGGCGTGGCGTTTGTGACTGAAAAACGCAACGACAACCACGTGCGGCTGGATAACAGCTACATCCCGCCGATGCTGAACGCCAATAACAGCCCGCAGATCTACAGCATGATCAACGATCTGCACGGTTTGCTGGTGCAGCGCAGCCAGCAGATTGGCGGCCGCCTGCGTCAGCCTGGCCGCTTTAACACCTCTGAACTGATTGAATTTACGCTGCTTTCGCTCGTGAACCGTCATCTGGGCGAGGTTTCACATTTAAAAACGCTGCCGCTGCTACACCCGGAAACGCTCTGGCGCAGCTGGCTGCCGTTTGCCACCGAGCTCACGACCTGGACGTCGCAGCGCACCACCGAGAGCGTGCTGCCGATCTACGATCACGACGATCTGGCGAACTGCTTCAGCAAGCTGATGCTGATGCTGCGCCAGGGGCTGTCGCTGGTGATGGAAGACCACGCCATTCAGCTGCCGCTTAACGAGCGCTCGCATGGCCTGAACATCGCCACTGTTCCTGAAACCAGCATGGTGCGCGAATTTGGCTTCGTGCTGGCGGTGAAAGCCAACGTGCCGGGCGAACACCTGCAAACCCATTTCCCGGCGCAGATGAAAATTGCCCCGGTCTCGAAAATTCGCGATCTGGTTCAGTTGCAGCTGCCGGGCATTATGCTGCGCGCCATGCCGGTCGCGCCGCCGCAGATCCCGTGGCATGCCGGCTACAGCTACTTCGAGCTGGAGAAGGGCAGCGAGCTGTGGCACGAGATGGATAAGTCCGGCGCATTCGCCCTGCACCTTGCAGGGGAGTTCCCGGGGCTGGATATGGAGTTTTGGGCCATCCGTAGCCCGACAGAATAATAAAGCGAGCGCTTAATATGCAGGAACGACAGGATAGCGGCAGTGATGCCGCGTTTACCGGAGCCAGTAGCAACAATCAGCTGGTGGCGGCCGCCAATCCGCTGCTCAACGCGATTCCGCAGATCCGTCATTCGGTATCACATGACGATCAGGTGGCGTTACGCCAGCGCCTGATCGATGAGATTCGCCGTTTTGAAGTCCGCTGCCAGCAGGCGGGGCTGCCCTACGAAGTGATCGTCGGGGCGCGCTACTGCCTGTGCACGGCGCTGGACGAGGCCGCCGCGCTGACTCCCTGGGGCAGCAGCGGCGTCTGGTCCAGCAATGGCCTGCTGGTAACGTTCCATAACGAAACCTGGGGCGGCGAAAAGTTCTTCCAGCTGCTGGCGCGCCTGTCGCAGAACCCGCGCGAGCATATCCTGCTGCTGGAGATGATCAACTACTGCCTGCTGCTCGGCTTCGAGGGGCGCTATCGGGTGCTGGACAATGGCCGCACCCAGCTTGAAACCATCAAGCAGCGGCTGTGGCAAATGATCCGCGGCGTGCGCGGCAGCTATCCGCCGCCGCTTTCTCCCCATCCGGAAGATCGTCCGGTGCTGCGCAAGCTCTGGCGGCCGATGGTTCCCCTGTGGGCCTGCGTAGCGCTGGCCGGGTTTATCGCCTGCCTGTTTTATATCGTGCTTAACTGGCGCCTTGGCGACAACACCAACCCGGTGCTGGCGAAGATTTATCAGTCCCAGCTGCCGGAAACCACCATTCAGCAGCCGGCGCGTCAGCTGCCCGCGGTGCTTAACCTGCGCGGCTTCCTGAAGCCTGAAATTGAGGCGGGCCTGGTGGCGGTAAAAGACCAGGCAGATCGCAGCGTCGTGATCCTGAAGGGCGACGGGCTGTTTGCCTCCGCCTCGACCGTCGTGCGCGACCGCTATGAACCGGTCATCAACCGCATTGCGCAGGCGATGAACAACGTCAGCGGCAAAATTCTGGTGGTGGGCTACAGCGATAACGTGCCGATCCGCAGTGCGCGCTTTGCCTCTAACTACGAGCTCTCACTGGAACGCGCGCGCTCCGTACAGAAAATGCTGCAGGGAAGCCTCTCTCAGCCTGGCCGCGTGAAGGCGGAAGGGCGGGGCGAGATTAACCCGGTGGCGCCGAACACGACGCCGGAAAACCGCGCCCGTAACCGCCGTGTGGAAATTACTCTGCTGGTGTCGCCTGAAAACACCCAGGCCGAGCTGAACGGATTGCCGCAAGGAAACTAAGGATGCTGACTACACTTCTTTCCATTCTGACCAACCGCATTCTGTGGAGCTTCCTCGGCGTAACGGCGCTGGCGGCGGTGATCTGGATGATTGGCCCTCTGCTGTCCATCGTGGACACCCGACCGCTCGAATCCGAACAGAACCGCATCATCAGTATCGCCGTGGTCTACCTGCTGTGGGCGCAGGGCCATATTCTGCCGCGCCTTTATAACGCCTGGTTGAACCGCAAGCTGATGGACAAGCTCAACGAGAACACCACCAGCCCGGAGGCGGCGGATCCGCAGCAGCGCCTGAACAGTGAGGAGCAGATCCTCGCCAGCCGTTTTGATGAAGCCGCGCAGATGCTTAAAAAAGCGCACTTCAGCAAAGCGGGCCAGGGCGCCCAGTGGATCCAGCGCTTCAGCACGCAATATCTCTATCAACTGCCGTGGTACGTCATTATCGGCGCGCCGGGCTCCGGTAAAACCACGGCGCTGGTGAACTCCGGGCTGCAGTTCCCGCTGGCCGACCGTTTTGGTAAGACCGCGCTGCGCGGTATTGGCGGCACGCGCAACTGCGACTGGTGGTTCACCAACGAAGCCGTGCTGCTGGACACCGCGGGTCGCTATACCACCCAGGAGAGCGAGCAGGCGCAGGATGCCGGTGAGTGGCTGCAGTTCATGGGGCTACTGCGCAAGTACCGTCGCCGCCAGCCGATCAACGGCGTCATCGTCACGATCAGCATTTCGGACCTGCTGACCCAGTCTGCCGAGGCGTCCCGCCAGCAGGCGGTCAACCTGCGCCAGCGCCTGTCCGAGCTGCATGAACAGCTGGGTATCCGCTTCCCGGTGTACGTGATGGTGACCAAGGCCGACCTTCTCAAAGGCTTCCGCGCCTGGTTTGCCGACTACGATAAAGCGCAGCGCGACCAGATCTGGGGTTTCACGCTGCCGTGGGAGCAGACCAAACACGCCGATTACGACCTGATGGGCAACTTCCAGCAGGAATTTTCTCTGTTACAGCAGCGTCTTGATGCCGGGCTGCCGGAAACCATGCTCAAAGAGCATGACGCGAAAACCCGCGCCGAAGCGTATCTCTTCCCGCAGGAGTTCGCTGCACTGCGTCCGCTGCTGGCGGACTACCTGAGCACGGTCTTTGCGCGCTCCAACTTCGAAACTGAGTTCTCCCCGCGCGGGATCTACTTCGCCAGCGGGACGCAGGAAGGCATGCCGTTTGACCGCGTAATGGGCGAACTGAACCGCGCGCTCTCCCTGCCGGAAGGGGCAGAGCGCGATAACTGGGATTCGGTCAGTAAAGAAGCCCCAATCCCGGGCGCGAAGGGCCAGAGTTTCTTCATCAAGAACCTGCTGCAAAACGTTATTTTCCAGGAAGCCGGGATCGCCGGGGAAAACCGCTGGTGGGAGCTGCGCAACCGGGCGGTGATCTGGTCCGGCTACGTGGCGCTGCTGGCCCTGCTGGCGATCCTCGGCGGGCTGTGGCTGACCAGCTATGCTAAAAACAAGGCCTATCTGGAAGAGGTGGATGCGAAGGTGCCGCTGCTGGACCAGCAGAGCAAAGCGTTGCAGAACCAGCCGCAGCGTGACCTGTTCGATCTGCTGCCATTGCTGAATGGCCTGGTGGACCTGCCGAAAAGCGACGCGTTTGATGTCAACGATCCGCCGGTCTCCCGCCGCATGGGGCTTTACCGTGGGGATGACGTCAGCGATGCTTCGCAGTCCCTGTACCAGAAGGCGCTGGATCAGCTGCTGTTGCCCGCCGTTGCTATGCACATCACCACCTGGCTGCGCAACGACAACGGCAGCGACGTGGAGTACAGCTACGAGGCGCTGAAAGCCTATCAGATGCTCTATCAGCCGAAGCACTACGACGGCAAATTCCTGCACTCCTGGGTGATGCTCAACCTGCAGCGCAACCTGCCGCAAAACGTCACGAAGGCGCAGCTGCAGCAGCTCGAATGGCACCTCACCCAGCTGCTGGAGCCGAAAATTCAGGCCTCGCCGTACGCGCAGGACGAATCCCTGGTGGCGCGTGAAAGAGCGCTGATCAACCAGCAACCGCTTTCAACCCGCGTCTACGGTCGCCTGAAGCGCCTGCTGGAACATGACGACAACCTCAAACCGGTCTCCCTTTCCGATCTGGGCGGGCCACAGAGCGAGCTGGTGTTTTCCCGCAAAAGCGGTAAGCCGGTGAGCGAAGGGGTGCCGGGTCTTTATACGCCGGACGGTTACTGGAAAAGCTTTAACAGCCAGATTGACAGCGTAACGACCGCCCTGCATGAAGACGACGCCTGGGTGCTGGGCGCCGCGACCGCGCAGGAAGATAAACAGCAGATCGATAACGCCGTACGCCAGCTCTACATGCGCGACTTTATCGCGAACTGGGATCGCTTTCTCGCCGACATCCAGCTTAACAACAGCGCCGATCTCTCCCAGCGCATCAACACTGCGCGCCTGCTCTCTGGCGCAAACTCGCCCCTGCGCCGTCTGGTGCAGAACCTGAGCCAGGTGCTGACGCTCTCCCGGGATACCCCGGCACCGGAAGATGCCGATAAAGCGCAGGCGCAGAGCAACCGCGCCACCCGCACGCTGGAAGCGCTGTTCAGCAATAATGACAATGCCCCGACGCAGGCCGCCGCGATTACTCAGGCGCCGGAGCAGCTGGTGACGGACCACTACGCGCCGATGATTGAGCTGGCCCAGCCGCTGGAAAAGGGTGGCAAGACCATCGTCTTTGATGATTTTCTTAAGCAGGTGGACGAGCTTTATCGTTACCTGACCGCCGTGCAGGACGCCGCCAACAGCGGTATGCCGGCGCCGGGCGGCGAGGCGATCAGCCGTCTGCAGGCCAGCGCCGGTCGACTGCCGGGCGGATTGCAAACCATGTTCAGCAACATGGCGGTGGGGGCCAGCAGCGATACCCAGCGCCGCGATCTGGAAAACGTGCGTAAGCGGATCAACGTTGAAGTCGGCGGTTTCTGCCGTCAGGCGATCGCCGGTCGCTACCCGCTGGTGCGCAGCGCCAGCACTGAGGTCACCCCGGACGATCTCGCCCGCATGTTCGCGCCGGGCACCGGGCTGATGGATACCTTCTTTCGCGACAACCTGACCAGCAAAGTGGATACGACGCAGGCAAACTGGCGCTTTATGCCGGGTATCGACGGTAAAACCCTGCCGGGCAGCGAAGGGCTGCTGAGGCCCTTCCAGCAGGCCCAGTCGATTCGCGACGCCTTCTTTGCTAACGGCGCAACCACGCCGTCTTTCAAGGTGACGGTTCGCACCGTGCGAATGGATAACACCATTCTGAACCTGACGCTGGATGTCGACGGCCAACTGCTGCGTTACAGCCACGGTCCGCAGGCGGTGCAAATCATGAACTGGCCGGGGCCGGGCGGCACCAACCAGGTCCGTATGCAGCTGGGTCTGGCTAACGGCAGCACCGCGACGCTTGTGACCAACGGCTCCTGGGCGCTCAACCGCTTTTTTGACAAAGCGAGCACCAGCCCGGGCGCGGGAAGCCTGAGCCGTCAGGCCACCTTCAACGTCGACGGACATCAGGTCACGCTGGAGTTTGCGCCGAACAGCATCCGCAACCCGTTCCAGCTTCCCCGTTTTTCATGCCCATAACCGCAAGGACAGCCGTATGACGAATACCCCTGCGATGAACCGCTACAGCTGGTATGGCAAATTACCCAGCGCCGGAGATTTCCTGCAGCGTCGCTTTCCTGACACCTTACAGCGCCAGTGGTCGCACTGGTTTCAGGTTGGCCTGCTGGCCTGGCAGCAGGAAGAGCAGCGCAGCGGCGAGCGCCAGTTCACCAAAGCTCCGGTCTGGAATTTCGTCGTCCCGCCGATGCTGGGCAGCCAGATGATCCAGATGGGCTGCCTGCTGCCCGGCCGCGACAGCGTTGGCCGACAGTACCCGGTCTGCATTCAGCTGAGCTTCGCCCCGTCAGAGTGGTCGACCAGCCTGCTCAGCCAGGCGGAGAGCTGGTATCAGCAAATTGGTCGTCTGGGGCTGCACGCGGTGCGTAACAGCTTTTCCGCCTCGCAGCTGGATGAGATGCTGATGTCCATTCCGGCGCCGCAGCCCGTCGAGCCGCAGAAGCGCTCTGACATCCTCGACGTCATTGGCTACGACGAGGACGGCCAAAGCACGCTGGGCTGGCCGCAGGCGGCAGAGTGCTTTGACCCGCTGCGTCAGACCAGCTACTGGTGGACCAACCGCTGCGACGGTTACCCGCTGTACACCCACGTTCACAGCGGCAACTTCACCGGACAGCTTTTTACCCTGCTGTTCGACCCGGCAGGGGGCGCCCGCCCGGGGCGTCACGGTCTCTATCCGCCTATGTTTGAATAAGCAGGGATCTCATGAATATCGAAGAATTTCTCGCGCCAATAAGTCCCGACAAGCCCTGTGGCGACAATCTGGAATATGACGCTGACTTCCAGGCGATGAACCAGGCCAGTCAGGGCAAAGCGGAACAGCAGTTTGGCGACACCATCATCCCGGCAGAGCCTGCGGACTGGAACACGGTAGAAAAATTCGCTACCAGCCTGCTGAGCCGCACCAAAGATCTTCGCGTGATGCTGGCGTTAACCCACGCCTGGACCCGCCGTCGCGGTCTTGCAGGCTACGCGGACGGGCTGTTGCTGGTGCAGGAGGCTATCGCGCGCTACTGGGAGCCGCTCTATCCGCTGCTGGAAGAGTATGGCGAAACCGACCCGTTCTATCGCATTAACGCTCTGGCAGGGCTGAGCGATAAATCCGAGCTCACCGTCGCGGTACGTAACGCCTCGCTGCTGCGTTCAAACGGCGATGAAATTTCGCTGCGTGACGCCCAGGCACTGCTGGACGGCAGTAAAACCGAGTGTCCGGACTATCCGGGCGGTCGCCCGAGGCTGATTGACGAACTGGCGCGCGGCGACCAGCCGGGGACCGCAGCGGTCATTGTGATTAACGAACGGCTGCTGGCCATCCGCGAGCTGCTTATCGGGCATCTCGGTGAAAGCGGCGTACCGGAAATGGAACAGCTGTTGAAAACCGTGGGGCTGGTCGCCAGCGCGTGTCAGGTGACCGACATCAGCAAGCTGCTGCCGAACCGTGAAGAGCAGGCTGAACAGCACGCTGAGCCGCAGCCTGCGGCAGCGCAGCCCGTTCAGCCGGTCACCGACTGGCGCAGCGTGCAGGTTACCAGCCGCGCCGACGCGCAGCTAATGCTGGAAAAAGCGAAGCAGTATTTCGCGCAGTACGAACCGAGCCACCCCGCGCCGCTGATGATTGAACGGGTGCAGCGGCTGTCAGAACTTAACTTTATGGACATTATTCGCGACCTGGCGCCAGACGGCGTTAACCAACTGGAAAACATCTTTGGACGCCGCGAATGACGCGTCCTGGCATTATGACGACAGGCATGGAGTCTGCCGTTTCACCTTCACCGCGCATCTTTGATGGAGAACATCATGGCAATGAGTAACAGTGGACAGAAATTCATCGCACGCAACCGTGCTCCCCGCGTGCAGATCGAATACGACGTAGAGATCTACGGTGCAGAACGCAAAATTCAGCTGCCGTTTGTGATGGGCGTTATGGCCGATCTGGTTGGCAAGCCGGTGGAAAATCTGCCAGCCGTCGACGAGCGTAAATTCCTGGAAATCGACATCGATAACTTCGATGAACGCATGAAGGCGCTGAAGCCGCGCGTGGCGTTCCAGGTAGATAACACCCTGACCGGCGAAGGTAAGCTCAACGTCGATCTGACCTTCGACAGCATGGACGACTTCCTGCCGGACGCGGTGGCCCGCAAAGTTGAGCCGCTGAACAAGCTGCTGGAGGCGCGCACGCAGCTCTCTAACCTGCTGACCTACATGGACGGCAAAAACGGTGCGGAAGAGCTGATTGCAAAAATTCTCCAGGATCCGACGCTGCTCAAATCCCTGAGCCAGTTGCCAAAAAATGACGAAAGTGCGAAAGGTAGCGAGGAATAATCGATGAGCAACCAGACTCAACAACACGATCAGCAGGCGGGTCAGGCGTTCAGCCAGGATGAGTTCAGCGCGCTGCTGAACAAAGAGTTCCGCCCGAAAACCGATCAGGCGCGTTCCGCCGTGGAGAGTGCGGTCAAGACTCTGGCGCAGCAGGCGCTGGAAAATACCGTTACCTTCTCGAACGACACCTACCGCACCATTCAGAACCTGATTGCCGGTATCGACGAGCAGCTCTCGCAGCAGGTGAACCAGATCATTCACCACGAAGAGTTTCAGAAGCTGGAGAGCGCCTGGCGCGGACTGAGCTACCTGGTCAACAATACCGAAACTGACGAGATGCTGAAGATCCGCTTTATGAGCATCTCCAAGCAGGAGCTGGGCCGCACCCTGAAGCGCTACAAGGGCGTGGGCTGGGACCAGAGCCCGATCTTCAAGAAAATCTACGAGCAGGAGTACGGTCAGTTCGGCGGCGAGCCGTTTGGCTGCATCGTCGGCGACTACTACTTCGACCACAGCCCGCAGGACGTTGAGCTGCTGGGGGAAATGGCGCGCATCGGCTCTGCGGCGCACTGTCCGTTCATCACCGGCACCGCGCCGGGCGTGATGCAGATGGAGTCCTGGCAGGAGCTGGCTAACCCGCGCGATCTGACCAAGATCTTCCAGAACACCGAATACGCCGCCTGGCGTTCACTGCGTGAATCCGAAGACGCCCGCTATCTGGGGCTGGTGATGCCGCGCTTCCTGTCGCGCTTGCCATACGGCATTCGCACCAACCCGGTGGACAGCTTTGACTTTGAAGAGCAGACCGACGGCGCAAACCACAACAGCTACTCGTGGGCGAACGCGGCCTATGCGATGGCCGCCAACATCAACCGTTCCTTCAAAGAGTACGGCTGGTGCACCTCGATTCGCGGCGTGGAGTCCGGCGGGGCGGTGGAAAACCTGCCGTGCCACACCTTCCCGAGCGATGACGGCGGCGTGGACATGAAGTGCCCGACCGAGATCGCCATCAGCGATCGTCGCGAAGCCGAGCTGGCGAAAAACGGGTTTATGCCGCTGGTTCACCGTAAAAACTCCGACTTTGCCGCCTTCATCGGCGCGCAGTCTCTGCAAAAACCGGCCGAGTATCACGATCCGGATGCCACCGCCAACGCGCGCCTGGCGTCTCGTCTGCCGTACCTGTTCGCCTGCTGCCGCTTTGCCCACTACCTGAAGTGCATCGTGCGCGACAAAATCGGCTCCTTCCGCGAGCGCGAAGAGATGGAGCGCTGGCTGAACGACTGGGTGATGAACTACGTCGACGGTGACCCGGCTAACTCCTCCCAGGAAACCAAGTCCCGCAAACCGCTGGCGGCTGCGGAAGTGCAGGTGCAGGAAATTGAAGACAACCCGGGCTACTACGCCGCGAAGTTCTTCCTGCGCCCGCACTACCAGCTGGAAGGTCTGACCGTTTCCCTGCGTCTTGTTTCTAAACTGCCGTCGCTGAAGACGAAAGACGCGTAAGAGCAACATCTTGCACGGGCCGGCAAGAAAGACGGCTGGAACGGTAATAATGACTTCACATTCATTCCGTTATTTCGGAGGAATGTAAGACTGTCAAATGACACGGGTCATTTGATATGAGGCAGAGGTAAAATATGGACGGTTTTATTCAGCCCCATGCTTTCCTGTTTGCCATATAAGTGCTTTTTCGAAAGCAATATTGTTCATCCACGAAGAGTAGATATTATGGCTATTGATATGTTTCTGAAGGTCGAGGGTGTTACGGGCGAATCTAAAGATTCTAACCACACCGGCTGGACTGATATTACCTCCTTCTCCTGGGGCGCTTCCCAGCCAGGTAATATGAGCGTTGGCGGTGGCGGCGGTGCCGGTAAAGTTAACTTTAACGACCTGCACGTTAACGCGCTGATCGACAAATCCACCACCGCTATCCTGAAACACTGCGCCAGCGGTAAACACCTGACTAAGGTTGAGCTGTCCGTCTGTAAAGCGGGCGGTCAGCAGGTGGAATACTCCCGCATTACGCTGGAGGATGTGCTGGTGACTTCCGTTCAGTACACCGGTGCAGACAACGGCGACACCGTGGGTGTGACCTATGCATTCCAGGCTGCGAAAGTGAAACAGCAGTACTGGGAGCAGACCACGTCGGGTGGTAAAGGTGCTGAAAGCAGCGCTGGCTGGAATATCAAAGAAAACAAAGAAGCATAATAATAGTGGGCCCGAAAGGGCTCACTTTACCCTGAGCTTCTTATCAAGGAGAAACGAGATGTCTCATATGCGTCCTGCTTTTGGTGCCGCCTGGAACAGATTCAGAGAAGTGAACGTAAATGTAGAACAGGTTGGCAAATTATTGGGTGGAAAAGTTCAGCATAATATCGACGCCGGTATTTTTAAAAATGCCTGCCCAATTCGTATGAGTTACGTTTTAAATTACTGTGGCATTCCGATTCCTTCTAACAGTAAATATGCGACAGTGACCGGGAACGACAAAAAGCGCTATATGTTCCGCGTTAAAGATATGATTGCATTTCTACCCACGGTACTGGGCAATGCAGATATGTCGGTCTCTTCCCCAACGCCTGCGCAATTTGCAGGCAAGCAAGGCATCATCATTTTTACCGGGCACGGCTGGAGCGACGCAACCGGTCATGTAACACTCTGGAATGGAAATATTTGCTCTGATGATTGCCATTTCCTCGGCTCACCGGGTAATGGTTCGTTTATTCCGACCAACGCCACCTTCTGGAGCCTGAAATGAAACGTTTATTACTGCTGGTATTGGCTATCAATGCCTCTGCCGTTTATGCCCAAAATCTGCCTGCCGTCAGCGCTTTTACTCAGCAACAAATCTTTGAAAATTGGGTGCAAAACCGTTGCATCAGTAAGATCGCGGACAGTAAAAGTCTGAAAGATGATGCAGAGGCCAGCGCGGCCGCCTGGCTGGAAGCAAGCAATCTCCCTGCTGAAAATTTTGAAAAAGCTGACCAGATCATTGTTTCTTCTCTGAAAGAGAAGATAGGCGGTACTGAACCGGGCCAATATCAGGTTTTAAAGTGCAGCTTAATCGCCAACAGCGACGCGATTCGTCCGCTCAAAACCGCAAAATAGAAGCAATGGAAGCGGCCCCAAACGCCGCCGTTCTCGTCCCGAGAGCGGCAGCGTTTGAGCGCTAATCATACCAGCAGGAATACGCCATGCGATTCACGATTATTTCTACGAAACCCGGTCATCAGCCGCCGCAAAGCAGCTGTGATTTTTACGCCCCGGGCGGCACCATTGGGCGCGGTACGGATAACAATCTGGTATTGCCGGACAATGACCGCACCATCTCGCGTCTGCAGGCCATTGTCCACGTTGACGCTCAGGGAGAATGCCGTGTCACCAACCGTGGCAGCGTCACCCGCGTGGTATTAAACGATATTCCGCTGGAGCGCGGACGTCAGGTTGAACTGCAGGATGGCGACATTCTCGGTATTGATGACTACCGTATCGAAGTGACCGAACTGATCCACGACACACAGCCGGTGAGCCGTATGGCGGCCAGCATGCAGCAGCAGTCACGTCCGACAGCCGCACCCGCTGCGCCCGCAGCGCAAACGAAGCCTGCTAACCCCGCGCCACGCGGTAAGGCGGAACCGACCGCCGTGCCTTCCGAAATCTGGGACAGCCTGATGCAGGAGTTCTCCATCTCCGACAGCATCTCCAGCAACCGCGCAAAACCGCAGACTGCGGCCTCACAGGATCCCTTCTCCCAGCCCGCCGCGCCGGAACGTAATGCCGAAGATCCGTTGGCGATGTTCAACGACAGCGATCCAACGCTTGAGCGCAAGAACGTCGACCCGGACACGCTGTTCAGCGACGAAGCGCTGTTCAAAAAAGAGAGCATTTTTGACGACGTGACGCCTTCCACGCTGGTGCAGCCGGTTGAGGGGCAACCCGCTCCTAAAGAAGACGCGGCGGACGAGCTTGACCCGCTGGCGCTGTTCGGTGGAAAGGCCAGCGCGCCAGCCGCGCGCAATGATGACCCGCTCGGGCTGATGGGCGGAGCACCGTTAACCCACCCGGATGATATTGCAGACGAAAAGCCAGCACCAACGCCTCAACCGGAGCAGGAAGAGGACGTGCTTGCCGATTCTCCGCTGTTCGCCCCAGAGCCGCAGGAAACGCCGCGTGAAGAAGAGCCGGCGCGGCCGGATTACGCAGGCTTCACCATGCCTACGCCGCAGGCCGTTGCGCGCAGCAGCGCTCAGGCACCGAAGGGGCGCCTGCGCATCGACCCGGTCAATAACTCGGCATCCCCAACCGCCAGCCCGAATAATGGCGAGAAGGGTGAAGTGCTGCAGGGCGAGCTGCTGCAGGCGCTGCTTGAAGGTATGGGCCTGAGCGAAATGCAGCCTGTTCCGCAGTTTGACCGGGAAAATATGCGTCAGTTGGGGCAGATTCTCGGCATGTTCTCGCAAGGCACCGTGGCGCTGCTCTCGTCGCGCTCCATCCTGAAACGCGGCGTAAAAGCCGATATGACCATGGTGCTGGACGATGCCAACAACCCGTTCAAGCTGTTGCCGACCGGGAAAACCGTCTTAATTCAGATGTTCGGCACCCCGATGCCGGGCTTTATGCCGCCGACCAAATCGGTGCGCGACGCGCTGATCGACCTGCAGGCGCACCAGCTGGGGATGATCTCCGGTATCCGCGCCATCATCGCCGCGATGCTGCAGTCCTTTAACCCGGAACAGCTGGAGGAGCAGGCGAAGCAGAACGGCATGACCTCGCGTCTGGCGCTGCCGGGCAGCCGCAAAGCCGCCCTGTGGGACTATTTTGTTCGCAGCTATGGTGAGACGGCGGGCGAGATTGAGGATGACTTCCACACCCTGTTCGGCGAAGCCTTCCTTCATGCGTATGACATGGAGGTGAATCAGTACAAAGACTCACAGAGCGGATCGGAAGACAAATGAATATCGCAACCGCTTCTCTCTCCCGCCAGGGGACGCGCGCCAGCAACCAGGATCAGACGGGAGAAACCATAGGGGAACGCTCGGCCTGCTTTGTCGTCTGCGACGGCATCGCGGGTCTGCCCGGTGGTGAAGTCGCCGCGGAACTGGCCCGTAACAGCATTATCTCCCGCTTCGATGGCGACAAGCACCTCAACGCGCAGCATATCCGCGACTACGTGCAGACGGCGAATCGCACCATTCTGAGCGAACAGCAGGCCGTTCAGGACTATCGCCGGATGGGCACGACGCTGGTCAGCCTGTTCATTGACCGGGACTACGGGCTGGCGTACTGGGCGCATGCCGGCGACAGCCGCCTGTACCTGTTTCGCCGGGGGTGGCTGTGGCACGTCACCACGGACCACAGTCTGGTGCAGCAGATGAAGGATGCCGGGCATCAGACGGACGATCTCAACAGCAACCTGCTTTATCTGGCGCTGGGAATTGAAAACGGCGGACCGGAAGCGAGCTACAGCGACGTGGTGCAGGTAGAAGACGGCGATGCCTTTTTACTCTGCACCGACGGATTCTGGCACGGCGTCAGCGAAGAGCAAATGAAGCAGTCGCTGCACATGGTCAATACGCCGCAGGAGTGGCTGACCTTAATGAACCAAATCATTCAAAAGAATGGCGAGCAGGAGGGGAATGCGCAGGATAACTATACCGCCCTGGCGGTATGGATGGGCAACCCTCAGGACACCACTTTGCTGCACACCCTCTCTGACGCAGCACAATTTCTTCCCTGCGGAACTGATTAGACACACAAGGAACGATATGAAACTTTGGCTATCGGGTTTGGCACTTCTGGCGGCGACCTCCACCGCGCAGGCTGAAAATTTCCGCATCGTGCAGTCTCCTGCGCAGAAGCTGGATATCTGGATCGACAACATCAAAGACAACACCCCGCAAAGCTGGTGTAAGCCTGAGGTGGCGCTGCGCATTGTGGCGAACGGCAAGAAAGACGTCTCCGTGCTGGAAAACTTTGTGCCGCGTCTTGGCTCGCTGCTGGAACACCAGTGCAGCAAAGTGAATAAACTCAGTTGGACGCTCAACGATCCCGAGGGGACGACGCTGGCGCAGGGCACGGCAGCTAAAGCGCAGGACTGGGCGCTGGTGGTGAAACAGCAGCAGGCCGCGCCTGCCGAGACCGTCACCGCAACCCCAGCCAGCGGCGCGTTACTGCCACCCGATCAGAACGTGGCTTCCCGCACCGTTGCCGCCGACCGCACGCCGTGGCAGGAGTTTACCCTGCAGGATGGCTGCCACCTGCGCACCTTCTGGGAGGGCGGCGCGTCCGCTCCGGCGCTCTTTATTCCGGATTCTGACACCACCCGCTGCGGTAACGGCAGCTGGCTGAGCGGTCACACCGTTATCTCTCAGTCCCGCAACGGCGGGCAGAAAGAGATGGCGGTGACGTACATTCACGGCTTCCCGGTGATGGGGCTGAATCAGAGCGCCGATCCGGAAAACGCGCTGATCACCTCCGTCAATAAAGAGCGCATGGTATTCAGCACGCCAGACAGCGATCAGAGCTGGATGATCCTGCCTTACGACAGCACCCTGAACAGCTGGAAGAGCAACGGCACGGTAGCGGTAGAAATTTCCCGCGAGACCGCCAGCGACGATGCAAAACTGCAGGCGCGTATTGCAGCGGTGAAGAAAACCTGGAGCGCCTGGGTTGCCCCAGGCACCCCGCTGAATATCGTTCTGATTGATACCCTGCGTCCTCAGCTGCGCGATCCGGCAGTGGGCGCCTGGCGCGCGGCGAATTAAGGAATGGCTATGAATACGCTCTATCAACACCTGGCGGGTGAAACGCTCAACGACGCGCTGGCGCGTCTTGAAGCGGAGATCAAAGCCCGTCCGGCAGATGCAGACCTCCGCGCCGCGTTCGTGCAGTTTTTAATCCTCAGCGGCAACGGGACGCGCGCGCTGACCCAGCTGAAAAGCTGGCTGGCGCTGAAGCCGCAGGCGAAACCCACCGTCACGCTGCTGGAGCAGTCCATTCAGGGCGAGCTGCAGCGCGCACAGGTGATGGCGGGGCAGGCGCGTCCGGCCATGCCTGAAACTCAGTGGCCGTGGCTGACCACCCTGGCCGCGGCGCTCCGCGAGGAGGGCGAGCGTGCCCGGTCGCTGCGCCTTGAAGCGCTTGACCAGGCGCAGGCCACTCCCGGTCACATCACCCTCGAAAATGATGAGGCTCAGGCGTTTGACTGGCTGATGGACGGCGATGCCCGTCTCGGCCCGGTGTGCGAAACCATCGTGAACGGCCGCTATTTCTGGCTGCCGTTTAACGCTATCGCCGAGATCCGTTTCCAGGCGCCTGCCAGCGTGACCGATCTGGTCTGGCGTCACGCGCTGGTGCGCCTGACCGACGGTACGGAGCAGGTATGTCAGATCCCGGCGCGTTACCCGTTTGCTGCCGATGCGTCGGATGCGATCAAACTGGGCCGCACTACCGAGTGGCAGCCGCTCGATGAGGACGGCACCCTGTACGAAGGGATGGGCCAGAAAGCCTGGCTCAGCGAGCAAAGCGAAAGCCCGTTGCTGTCGTTAAGCCTCGTGTCGTTTGCGACGGATGGAGCCGATGAGTAATCCCGCTGGCGAAGGCGATCTGCTGCGCAGCGGCTGGCAAGCCCGCAGCAGGCAGGAGAAGGTGGGGGCGCGCGACAAAATGCAGCCTTCGCTGCTCGATCGCCTCACCGATAACGACCCGGAAAAAAAACGCGAGCCGGCCAACAGCAACCTGATCACCCACGCCGCGCTGCGTCGTAACGTGCTGCGGGATCTGCAGTGGCTGTTTAACACCATCAACCACGATGCCTCCGGGGATTTAAGCGCGCTACCGCACGTGAGCCGCTCAGTGGTTAACTTCGGCGTCGCGCCGCTGGCCGGGAAGAGAATGTCGGATATCGAATGGCACGATATTCAGCGCAAGCTCACCGAGGCCATCATCAATTTTGAACCGCGCATTTTGCCGCAGGGGCTGCAGGTCCGCTGCGTGTCGGATACCTCCTCGCTGGATCTGCATAACGTGCTATCCATTGAGATTAAAGGGCGCTTATGGTGTGTGCCGTACCCGCTGGAGTTTCTGTTTCGTACCGATGTCGATCTGGAAAACGGCCATTTTGAACTGAAAGATGCGGGGTAATCATGGAAAGTAAACTGCTCGAATATTACAACCGTGAGCTGGCCTACCTGCGCGAAATGGGGGCCGAGTTTGCCGAACGCTATCCGAAGGTCGCCGGGCGGCTGGGCATGCGCGGCATCGAAGTGGCGGACCCGTACACCGAACGCCTGATGGAAGGTTTCGCGTTTCTGACCTCCCGCGTGCAGATGAAAATGGACGCGGAGTTTCCGCGCTTCTCCCAGCGTCTGCTGGAGATGATCGCGCCGAAGTACCTCGCGCCCACCCCTTCCATGGCGATTGCGGAAATTGAGCCCGACAGCAGCCGCGGCGATCTGAGCAACGGCTTTATTGTGCCGCGCGGCACCATGATGGACAGCCTGGCGCTGAAAAAAACCGGCGTAACCTGCAGCTATACCACCGCGCACGAGGTTAATCTGCTGCCGCTGAAAATCGACAAAGTGGAGCTCGGCGGCGTGCCCGCTGACCTGCCGCTGGCGCAGCTCGGCTTAAGCCAGCGGGGGATCAACAGCGCCTTGCGGATCCGCATTGCCTGCGACGGCCCGCAAAACCTTGGGCACCTGAATTTTGACCGGCTGGAGTTTTTCCTCAGCGGCCCGGACATTGAGGCGCTGAAGCTGCTGGAGCTGGTGATGGAGCACCACGCCGGGATCGTCTGCCAGACGGTCAGCCCGCAGCCGCAGCGACAGCTGCTGGCAACGGATGCGCTGCGTCAGGAGGGCTTTGCGCCGGACCAGGCGCTCCTCCCGGACGATCTGCGCAACTTTGACGGCTACCGTCTGCTGCAGGAGTATTTTGCGTTTCCGGCCCGCTTCCGCTTTATCAGCCTGAGCGGTCTGAGCACGCTAATCCAGCGCTGCGAAAACGAAAAAGCCTTCGATATCTTCATTCTGCTGGATAAGTCGGATGAACAGCTGGAGCGCGTGGTCGACGCCAGCCATCTGGCGCTGCACTGCACGCCGGTCATCAACCTGTTCCCGAAAGTGGCGGCCCGGCAGAAGCTGAATGAAGGCCAGCATGAATACCATCTGGTGGTCGATAACATCCGCCCGCTGGACTACGAAATTTATGCGGTAAATAAAATTTTTGGCAGCGCCGACGGCCAGCGCGACGACCAGACGTTTCGTCCGTTCTGGAGCACCTGGAGCGGCGACGCGGGCAACTACGGGGCCTATTTTTCCCTGCGCCGGGAACAGCGCGTGCTCTCCGAACACGCCCTGCGCTACGGCACCCGTACCGGCTATATCGGCTCGGAGGTCTTTGTCTCGCTGGTGGATGAACAGCATGCCCCGTGGCAGGAAAACCTGCGCTACATCTCTGCCGAGGTGCTCTGTACCAGCCGCGACCTGCCGCTGATGCTCCAGCAGGAGCTCGGGCAGTTCATTATGGCCGACTCCATGCCGGTGAAGGGGTTAACCCTGCGCAAAGGCCCGACGCCGCCGCGTCCGGCGCTGGCGGAAGGGTTCAGCACCTGGCGGCTCATCAGCCAGCTGCAGATGAACTACCTCAGCCTGATGGACAGCGAAAATGAAGAGGGGGCAGCGGCGCTGCGCCAGCTGTTAGGTCTGTATGCCAACCTGGCCGAAACGCCGGTTGCGCGTCAGGTGGAGGGGGTTCGCCATTGTGTGCTGGAGCCGGTACACCGCCGCGTGCCTGAACCCGGCCCGGTCGTTTTCGCCCGCGGAATTGGCATCACCCTGACGGTGGACGAGCGGGCGTTTTCCGGCGCCAGCCCGTGGCTTTTCGGCAGCGTGATGGAGCGCCTTTTTGCCCGTCTGGTCTCCATCAACAGCTTCACCGAGTTCACCCTGAAGAGTCAGCAGCGCGGCGAGATAGGCTACTGGGCACCGCGCATGGGTAAAAGGGCGCTGGTATGAGTGACGCTGCCACCGCACCGCTGCGCGTGCATCGCCTGACGAAGCTGCCGGATACGTTCTGGCACGGGGTCCGCGAGACGCCCTGGCGCTACGATCTGTTTCAGCTGTTAAGGCGCATTGATGCCCAGGGTGGCGAGCGTTACCCGCTGGGCCGCGCGCCGCTGCCGAAATTTGAGCCGCTGCGCATTGGTCAGCAGCCCTCAATGAGCTTTGCGCCGTCGACGCTGGCCCAGGTACGACAGCGTGAGGAAAGCGGGCTGCATGAGGTGTCGATCCTCAGCTTTGGCCTGTTTGGCCCGAACGGCCCGCTGCCGGTGCATATGACCGAGTACGCCCGCGAGCGGATTTATCATCATCAGGACACCAGCCTCAGCGCGTTTGCCGATCTGTTCCATCATCGTCTTGCGCTGCTGTTTTACCGCGCCTGGGCGGATGCGCAGCCTGCCGTTTCCCTCGATCGCGCCGACAATAAGCGCTTTGAGGGCTACCTGGCGTCGCTGATCGGCATGGGACAGCCGGGTCAGATGAACAAGGGCAGCCTGAGCGCCCATGCCCGCTTTACCCACGCCGGGCACCTGACCCGCCACGGGCGGGATCCGGAAGGGCTGGAGAAGATCCTGCGCAGCTATTTTAAAGCGCCGGTCAAGCTGGTGAGCAACGTGCCGCAGTGGATGCCGCTCTCCACCCGCGAGCAGGCGCAGCTGGGAGCAGGACGCCGCATGCCGCGCATGGGGGAGTCCGCTTTTCTCGGCGTCGCCGTCCGCGACGTGCAGCATAAGTTTCGTATCGAGATTGGCCCGCTGAGTGCGGAGGAGTACAACCGCTTTCTGCCGGGCGAAGCGTGGGTCACCGAGCTGCGCGACTGGGTGCGCCAGTACGCGGGAATTGAGTTTGAATGGGAAACACGGGTGATCCTGCGTGAAGACGCGGTGCAGGGCACCACGCTCGGCAGCGATGGGCGATTAGGCTTTAACACCTGGCTGGGGCATCAGCCGCAGCCTGTCCCGCGTGGCGATCTGGTGTATCGCGCAGAGCGATAAATTTTTCTAACGCATTGTTATCAACGGAACCGAACATGTCAGAAATTAGCCGTGCCGTGCTTTTCGGCAAACTGGATACGCTGTTATTTACCTCTCTGGAAAGCGCGACTGCCTTCTGCAAGCTGCGCGGCAACCCCTACGTTGAGCTGGTGCACTGGCTGCATCAGCTGATGCAGCAGCAGGATGGCGATCTGCAGCAGGTCATCCGCCACTTTGCCCTCGACGAACAGCAGCTAACGCGCGATATCGTGGCGGCGCTGGACGCTCTGCCGCGCGGCGCAAGTTCCGTTTCCGATCTCTCCGAACATATCGACAGCGCCGTGGAGCGCGCCTGGGTATTCGGCTCGCTGAAGTTTGGCGTCAGCCGCATTCGCGGCGGCCATTTGCTGATTGGCATCCTCAAGACCTGGAATCTGGCCAACGTGCTGAAAAGCATCTCGTCGCAGTTCACCCGTCTTAACGTCGAAGTGCTGATCGAGCAGTTCGACGCTATTTGCGCCAACAGCAAAGAGACGCAGCAGGCCGCTGCCGCCGTCGATGCACCGGCGGGTGCGGTCCCGGCGGCGCAGGGAACGCTGGCCCAGTACGGCCAGGACCTGACCGCCCGGGCCCGCGACGGGAAGATTGACCCGGTTGTCGGGCGCGACGAGGAGATCCGCCAGATGGTGGATATCCTGATGCGCCGCCGCCAGAACAACCCGCTGCTGACCGGGGAGGCCGGGGTCGGCAAAACCGCAGTCGTTGAAGGGCTGGCGCTGCGTATCGCCGACGGCGACGTGCCGGAGCCGCTGCAAAATATTCAGCTGTGGCTGCTGGATATCGGCATGCTGCAGGCAGGCGCGGGCATGAAAGGCGAGTTTGAAGCCCGTCTGCAGGCGCTCATTAATGAAGTCCAGTCCAGCGCCACGCCGATTATTCTGTTTATCGATGAGATCCACACTCTGATTGGTGCAGGCGGCCAGCAGGGAACCGGCGATGCGGCGAACCTGCTGAAGCCGGCCCTGGCGCGCGGTCAGCTGCGCACCATCGGTGCCACCACCTGGGCGGAATACAAAAAGTACATTGAGAAAGACCCGGCGCTTACCCGTCGTTTCCAGACCGTACAGGTTCACGAGCCGGACGAAGCGAAAGCCATTCTGATGCTGCGCAGCACCGTGTCGCCGCTGGAGACGCACCACCAGGTCCTGCTGCTCGACGAAGCGGTCAGCGCGGCGGTGAAGCTGTCCCATCGCTATATCCCGGCGCGCCAGCTGCCGGACAAAGCCGTTGCGCTGCTCGACACCGCCTGCGCCCGCGTGGCCGTCAGCCAGAGCGCGCCCCCTGCGCAGCTGGAAGACTGCCTGCGCCATCTTGCCGCGCTGGACGTGGAAATTGAAATTGCTGAACGCGAAGCGCGCGTCGGCGCCGGTGACGCAGAGCGCGTAACGGCATTAATCACAGAGCGCGACGCGTATAAAACAAAACGCGAAGCTCTGGCCCGGCGCTGGGAAGACGAGCGCGGTCTGGTGCAGGAGATCATCCGCCTGCGCGCCGCGCTGTTTGCGGCGGGCGAGGAAGAGACCGCCGAGCTGCGCAGCCAGCTGGCGGAGCAGCAGCAGGCGCTGAACGCCTTACAGGGTGACGAGCCGCTGCTTTTTGCGGCGGTAGATGAAAACGTGGTCGCCGCAGTCGTCTCTGACTGGACCGGGATCCCGCTGGGCCGGATGGTGAAAAACGAGATTGACGCGGTGCTGAATCTTGCCGATACGCTGAACCAGCGCGTTATCGGCCAGCGTCACGGGCTGGATCTCATTGCCCGCCGCGTGAAAACCTCGCGGGCGAAGCTCGACGATCCGAACAAACCGGTGGGCGTCTTTATGCTGTGCGGTCCGTCCGGCGTCGGGAAAACTGAAACCGCGCTGGCGCTGGCGGAATCCCTGTACGGCGGCGAGCAGAACGTCATCACCATCAACATGAGCGAGTTCCAGGAAGCGCACACCGTTTCCACCTTAAAAGGTGCGCCTCCGGGATACGTAGGGTATGGTGAAGGCGGCGTGTTAACCGAGGCCGTGCGCCGTCGCCCCTACAGCGTGGTGCTGCTGGACGAAATTGAAAAAGCGCACCCGGACGTCCATGAGATCTTCTTCCAGGTCTTCGACAAAGGCTGGATGGAGGACGGCGAGGGGCGCCACATTGATTTCCGTAACACCATTATCATTCTGACGTCCAACGTGGGCACCGAGCTGATAAGCGCCATGTGCGCCGATCCGGAGCTGATGCCGGAGCCTGACGCGTTAAGCGGCGCGCTGCGCCAGCCTCTGCTGGAAGTATTCCCGCCGGCGCTGCTGGGCCGCCTGCTGGTGGTGCCGTACTACCCGCTCAGCGACGAGATGCTCGGGCAGATTGTGCGCCTGCAGCTCAAGCGCATTCAGCGTCGTCTGGAAGAGAATCACAGCATTATTTCTGAGTTTGACGACAGCGTGGTGGAACAGATTGTTCAGCGCTGCACCGAGGTGGAGTCCGGTGGCCGCATGGTGGATGCTATTCTGACTAACACCCTGCTGCCTCAGATGAGCCAGATCTTACTTACCGCCAGCCGCAGCGACGAGCAGTACCGACGCCTGCATGTCACCTGCGAGCAGGGCGAGTTTCACTGTCAGTTTGCCGCGTAATAATCATCAAGAGAACTGTAAAAGATGACGGATAATGATAACAATCGGACTGTCCCAAACGCGCTCCCGGTCGGGTACCGCTTCAACGAGTTTGAAATCAAAGAGGTGATCGGCGGCGGCGGTTTTGGCATTGTCTATCGCGCGTGGGATCACCAGCTCGAACGCACTATCGCTATCAAAGAATTTATGCCTTCCTCGCTCGCCGTACGCGGCGACGACATGACCCTGGTGCTGCGCAGCGAGCGCTTTGGCAAAGCATTTTCCGCGGGCCTGAACAGCTTTATTCAGGAAGCGCGTCTGCTGGCGCGTTTTAACCACCCGAACCTGCTGCACGTCCTGCGTTTCTGGGTGCAAAACGACACGGCTTACATGGGGACGCTGTTTTACAGCGGCACCACGCTTTCACGCCTGCGCGAAGAAAAACCGGAGCTGATCAACGAGGCCTGGATCCGCCGCACGCTGCCGATGCTGTTCGGCGCGATCAAGACCATCCACGACGAAGGCTATCTGCACCGCGACATCTCGCTGGATAATATTCAGATCCAGGATAACGGCCTGCCGGTGTTGCTCGATTTCGGCTCCGCGCGCCGCACCATCGGCAACCTTTCCGACGAAACGGAAACCATGCTGCGCCCCGGCTTTGCGCCGATTGAGCAGTACACCGACGACAACGAGAGCGAGCAGGGGCCGTGGACGGATATTTACGCCCTCGGCGCGGTGCTGCGTACCCTGATTGTGGGTTCTCCGCCGCCGGTCAGCGTGGTGCGCTCCATCCAGGACACCTGTAAGCCGCTGGTGGAAATCATGCCGCAGGGCTACTCCATCCCGCTGCTGCAGGCCATCGACCGCGCGCTGGCGCTGCACATGGAGGACCGTCCGCAGTCTATCGACGAATTCGCGGCGCTGATTGAGATGCCGGTCGCCGGGATCAACGACGTGCTCACCGCCAAAAAGACCGGCACCATGCTGGTTCCGGTTGAGGAAGAGAAGCCAGCTTCGGTGCTCGACTGGCGTCGCTATAAGATCCCGGGCATGGTTGCCGCGGGCGTGCTGGTGGGCGTTGTCGCCGGGGCGATGCTGTTCAGCGGTGGGAATGATGCGCCTGAGCAGGCTGCCCAGGCTCCGTCAGAGACGCGTCCGACAGAAACTGCCGCGAACGCGCCAGAGGTGAAGCCAGAAACGGCGACGGTGAGCGAGCCAGCGACGGCACAGCAGACGCCACCGCCTGCCGCGAGCCCGATTGCGCTGGTCTATATCCGTATCCAGGACGGTGAAATGCTGAAAGTGAACGGCGAACCAAAAGCGCTGCGTCCGGCGACCAACGGCTATGCCTCGCTCAAGCTGCCAGCCGGTGAGTCGAAGATTGAACTGCAGGGCAACGGGAGAACGCGCAGCCAGACGCTGGATATCAGCAAGCCGGGCACCTGGCTGGTGAATCCGTAGAATGACGCTCAGTTACAGATGCGAACCTCTTTCCTGAATCGCATAAGCAATATGGAATAAAGATTATGCTCAACCGAATTACCGTTCAGCTCCCGGTGGAGGGGCTTCTGTTCTGGAAACTGACGGGCCGCGAGGCGATGTCCGAGTCGTTTGCGCTGACGCTGACCGTACTCGGCACGGACGCGCGCATTGACCGCAGTAAGCTGCTGGGCCAGCCGGTCACGGTGACCATCCCGACGCAGAATCTGCTGACGTCCCGCTATATTAACGGCAAGATTACCCGCGTGGCGGTGAGCGCCGTTGAGCTGACGGGCACCCGCTATGCGGTGTACCAGCTGACGGTGGAGCCGGACCTGTGGCCGATGAAGCGCGACCGTAACCTGCGTATCTTCCAGGGCCAGACGGTGCCGCAGATTGTCAAAACCCTGCTCGGCGAGCATCAGGTCAACGTTGAGGATAAGCTCACCGGCAGCTACCGGGTATGGGACTACTGCGTGCAGTATCAGGAGTCGAGCCTGGACTTCATCAGCCGCCTGATGGAGCTGGAGGGAATTGCGTATCACTTCCGCCATGAGGCAGACAAGCACACCCTGGTGCTGACTGACGCCGCCACGCAGTACCAGCCGTTCAGCGGCTACGAGGTCATCCCGTACCACCAGACGCCGTCCGGCGGCAGTACGGATGAAGAGGGCATCAGCCAGTGGGCGCTGGAGGACAGCGTGACGCCGGGGATTTATAGCCTCGACGACTATGACTTCCGCAAGCCGAACGCGTGGCTTTTCCAGGCCCAGCAGAACCCGGCGTCGCCGAAGCCGGGCAGCATCGACGTGTACGACTGGCCGGGTCGCTTTGTGGACAAAGGTCACGGGGAGTTCTATGCCCGTATCCGTCAGGAGCGCTGGCAGGTGGAGCATCAGCAGATTCAGGCCACCGCAACGGCGGCGGGGATAGCGCCAGGGCACACCTTCACGTTAACCAACGCGCCGTTCTTCAGCGACAACGGGGAGTATCTGGTGACGGCAGCGGGCTACCACTTCGAGGAGAACCGCTACGCCAGCGGCGAGGGGGAGACCATACACCGTACCGATTTCACGGTCATTCCGTCGGCGGTGGTTTACCGTCCGGCGCAGTCCACGACGTGGCCACGCACCTACGGCCCGCAGACGGCGAAGGTGGTGGGGCCGAAGGGGGAGAGTATCTGGACGGATAAATATGGCCGGGTGAAGGTGAAGTTCCACTGGGACCGGCTGGCGAAGGGCGATGATACCAGCTCCTGCTGGGTTCGCGTGTCGAGCGCGTGGGCAGGCCAGGGCTACGGCGGGGTGCAGATCCCGCGCGTCGGCGACGAGGTGGTGGTGGACTTTATCAACGGCGACCCGGACCGTCCGATTATTACCGGCCGCGTGTATAACGACGCGAGCATGCCGCCGTGGGCGCTGCCGGCTGCGGCGACGCAGATGGGCTTTATGAGCCGCACGAAAGGGGGCTCTGTGGACAACGCCAACGCCCTGCGCTTTGAGGATAAGGCGGGCGCGGAACAGGTGTGGATCCAGGCCGAGCGCAACATGGACACCAGCGTTAAAAATGATGAAACGCACAGCGTCGGCGGGGCGCGTAGCCATTACGTGAAGAAAAATGAGCTGCATCGCGTAGAAGCGAACCAGACGCAGGCCGTGAAAGGTGGCACCGAGATCCTGACGGGGAAAGGCAAGCTGGATGCGGCGGTCGAGCAGTATGTTATTGCATCCGGGACGAAGCTGCGGCTGGTCTCAGGTGAAAGCGCCATAGAGCTTAACGCTAACGGCAAGATTAACCTGATCGGCAAAGAGTTTAACTTCTTCGTGGAAGGGGATGGTTATATCACCACGGGCGGTAAGCTGCACCTGAATACCTCGGGAACCAAGCCGGGCACAACGGCGCCGGGTTCTGGGCATAAAGGGGATATTGATGCGGCGGTGCAGGCGAAGTTTTCACCGCAAGAGAGCGCTAGTCGTCCTGCCCCCGCTGCGGCTCCTGCAGCAGGCCAATCGAAACCTGCTCCATCTTCGGCGTCAACAACAGCCCCGCCTTTGAAAGGGAATTATGTTTATAAAAATAATCCGAATAGCTCAGACGTTATGCCTTTCAATGATGATGTTGTTAAACAAATCAACAAGTCACCGACCCTTCAAACTCAGCTAAAAGATTTGAAAGACAAGGGATGGGCGATTCAACCAGGTGCGACTGGAGGGGGAAGTTATACTGATTCGGATAATAAACTGATCGTTATGGATCCCGAACACATGGAAGACACGGCCAATACAGTACAAACACTGGCTCATGAAGCAGGGCATGCAACATATCCTGTTGCAGCGGACTATTCTAGTAAAGAAAATTTCGTTAACAGCCAGCTTATGGATGAAGGTGGTGCAACCTTGAATAATATCAAAATACAGCGTGAAATTCTGGGAAATGGCGGTATTGATATTGATATAGCAGGAAGCCCGGAAAATCTCAAAGCTTACAATGCAGCCTATGATAAAATGGTAAGTGGAGAGCTGTCGCGGGTTGACGCTGCAAAAGCTATAGGTAAAGTCTACGGTAAAGGCGAAATAGCTTCGGGTACCGATCTCAATTACAGCGATTATTACGGGGGTTTCTATGGTAAGTAGAATGACAAAAAATACCATCCTCTTTTTGCTCCCACTATTTTCATCTTTTTCTTACGCAGGACAAACAAACATGAACCAAGATTCGTTATGGCATATTGTTAAAGAACTCAAAACAGTCTGGGGAAAACAGACCGAGGATGTCAGTAAACTTTTCCATCAACCACTGGTCCAAAAAAATCCAGAAGTGAAAGACCGTTATACGTCAGTTCCATTCACATTATCT
This sequence comes from Enterobacter sp. 725m/11, assembly GCF_011683705.1. Taxonomy (NCBI): domain Bacteria; kingdom Pseudomonadati; phylum Pseudomonadota; class Gammaproteobacteria; order Enterobacterales; family Enterobacteriaceae; genus Enterobacter; species Enterobacter sp. 725m/11. The sequence continues at coordinate 28,486 of NZ_JAAQOK010000050.1, forward strand.
GATGGAACACGTATCAGCGATTTAGATGTTCGTTTATGGGGAAACGGAGATAATAGTGTTTCACTTGTCTCGTTTGTAATCGAACAGCCTTGCATTACGCTCGAACAAGTCAAAACTCATTTCCCTGATGTTAAAATTTCTAACATTCCTCGTGGGAATACCGCAGGACAATCAGTTGGATACCGAACCGTTGCTGATGAGAGAGGACTTGCATGGGCATTTAGTTTTCCGGTAATGAACCAGGAATGCCTAAATAGAGTCGTTATGTCGCGTTACGATCGTTAATAAGTGTTGTGTTTTCATGCCGGCACGGGTATTTCGCTGCCGGTTTGCAGTATTCGTGAAAAGCGTAATTTACATCAAGTTAGTGACGATAAACGTGAAAAAACACACGCCTATATTTCTTTGTTTTTCCCTGATGTTTAGTTGTCTGAGTAGCAATGTGGTTTTAGCAGAGACTATGCCGCCCGTTCTGACAAAACAGGATTTTTCCGTGAAGGTCAAAGACCAGTCCATCGCCCTGGGCGACAGATGGGCTCCTAATATCGCGCTTAAATTTGACGTGCCGGTGGAAGGCAGTTTTACCGGTGAGGTTCCTTTTGACGGAACTAATTATAAATTCTTCCAGCATCAAAGGGCTGGGTTAGAAATATTCAGTTCCAATCTCTGGTGGGATAAAGCGGAAAGAAGCGTTGATGATTATATCGTGTCTCAAATTACGGTGACTGCCGAAGGCTTCGCAACGCCGCGTGGTATCCATGTGGGTTCAACGAGAGAGGAATTGAACAGCGCATACGGTACCGGTCAGGTCGACAATGATTCGGGGGAACAGTGGATTAACTACGAGTTGGGTAAAAAAGCGCTCTCGTTTGAGATGAAAGACGGCGACGTTTTGAAAATAACCATGAATTACAACAATGGCTCTTCAGAGTAATTTATGAGCAAAAAACATTTGGCAGCCATATTGTTCACCGCTTTATTGACAGGTCTCGTTGAAACGTCAACGGCGCTTGAATTATCCCAATACAACAAGCTCGATACGGTCAGTCACATCGTTAACGACAGCGAAGTGACTGACAATCTCAGGAAAACGCTGGGAAATCATTACCAGACCTTTATTGATAACTTTGATGTTTTCGGTGAACCGCATACCACCACAGGTGGTGGATTGTTTGTTGAGGGCTGGTTAAAAGATCTCTATCAGGAGAATGCATCCGCGCTTGTCATCAATCCTGACGGCAAAATCTTTGCAGCCTGGGTGGTTCCGACGTCGGACGTTATTCATTACCAGTCATCTGACAATAGCCCGGTTATTCATGCCGATATTCAGCAGTGGGCCGCCAGATTTAATGCGATGCATTTTGCAACGTTCGGCCAATCAAAACTCGTATTTGAAGGGGAGTGGGCTGGCGAATTCAAGAACGACTCGACGTTAACCCTGCGGTTAGCTGAATCAGACAACCGGATCACCGGCTCTTATTGCTATATCTCCCAGAGAGGAAACCGCATAGATTGCCCGGAAGATGATGAGCAAAATCTTAGTGGTACGATTGCTGGCAATCGTGCCAGCGTTGAGTTCAACTCATCATTTGGCGGCGTAGGTGGACGGGCTGTTCTGGAAATAAAGGGGCGTGAAATGGAATGGCGTTTAGTTACTCCTCCTCAAAAAGGAAATTACTATGCCCCGCTGCGGTATACATTACGTAAAATCGCTTCGGTTCAAAACGCGGAAACCAGAAAACTGGACACCGATAAATTCGCCATTTCGCTGATAAACAAATGCGGCCATTTTGAGAGCAAATGTGACGAGATGGTTTATCTCGGCGTGCGCAAAAGCGATAACAGTACGATCTCCTTAAGGGGTAAAACGTTACACGACTCCGCAGGTAAAATAATCGGCTCAACGTACAAGAATGGCGAGATCGCTTATACCGTGACGTATGCACCTGTGAAATTGGTTGTCAGCAAAGGCAGTCATGTTTTAGTCGAACAGTCAGGCCAGTGGCTTAAATAAAACAGCCAGCCAAAAGGCCAGCATTGATTGGCCTCTTTTGTTTCTCTCAATATTAATCATCCCGAGTTCACTTATGAAATACACCCTCCAGGAAGGTTCATTTTCCCTTTTTCCTGCTGCCTGGCAGGATAACAGCATGAACATCATTCGCGATGACGAAAGCGGGCTGTCCGTGGTGGTCAGCCGCGGCGTGATTCCCGATGGCAGCGACTATGAACAAGAGTTTCACCGCCAGTGGGACGTGCTGCGTCCTCAGATGGGTGAGATTGCCCAGAGCGAATTCCGGAGCGTAAAAGCCGGGCCTGATGGAAAAATTAGCGGACTGGAAGTCGAGACCACCTTTGACCGCAACGGGCAGCGTCTATGGCAAAAACAGCTGGCCGTGCAGACGCCGGGCAAACCGGTATTGATGATTTTTACCCTCTCGGCACTCAGAGCATTCACTGAAGAGGACGAGGTGCGCTGGAGCGCGCTTAAGCAGAGTCTGACGCTAAACGACAACCGGAATGTGTAAGGCATGAGCGATAACAACGCGGCCCGTAAGGGCGACGAGATTATTCACTCCAGCATTTTTGCTGACATCACCAGCATTGTGGCGGAAGGTGCCGCCTATGCGGTGATCGGTGCGGCGGTAGGCGCAGCAGCAACCGTAGCGGCTGTCTCTTATACACATCTGACGCTGCCGACGACGGA
>NZ_JAAQOK010000051.1:0-31125 GCF_011683705.1 Enterobacter sp. 725m/11
CGGGAATAGCTCAGTTGGTAGAGCACGACCTTGCCAAGGTCGGGGTCGCGAGTTCGAGTCTCGTTTCCCGCTCCAAATTCTTCTTCATCTCTAAAATATCCACAGCGAAAAGACGCGCTGGGGACGTTTTCTATTGCATCTGAAATACTCTTGTAAACAGAGTTATCCACAGAATTCGCGCTTTACCCAAACCGTACAGAAAGTTAGCAGGGTGAATAATATCTTCCCAAGTCACTGTATTAATTGGATAAAATTTCATTTCAAAATGTTATTGAGATCACTTGACCTCTTCTCAAGTCCAGATGGCGCTTGAGTTTTTATTTTTATTCACAGGCTGTGAATATATCACGCATCCCGCGTAAGCCCTTTTTCAATCACCCTAACCAGCCGCTGTTTCTTAGGAAGCTGCACCTCAACCACGCAGGCATTTCGCTTCTCGATTTGCTGCGCAATCGCCCATTCTATGTGTTCATCAAGAAGTGGGTGCTCACCTCTACGGCTTTCGAGCGCCTGAATATTCGCTTCATCCCACGGGGCATTGCCCAGCGCGACGGCCACGTTTCGCAGCCAGCGCAGGTGGCCGATACGCCGAATAGCGGAACCTTCCGTCACCTTCAGAAACCAGGCTTCGGTCCAGGCGAACAGCTCAATAAGCTGTGGCGCATGCAGCGCTTTACGCGGGCTGAAGTCCTCTTCGTCCGTCAGCTGTGAATAGCGGTTCCACGGGCAAATCAGCTGGCAGTCGTCGCAGCCGTAGATCCGGTTGCCGATAAGCGGTCGGAATTCTTCCGGGATCGCCCCTTCAAGCTCTATCGTGAGATAGGAGATGCAGCGGCGGGCATCAACGGTGTAAGGCTCAACGATGGCGCCCGTCGGGCAGATGGTCATGCAGGCCACGCAGCGGCCACAGCCTTCCTCCACCGGGCCATCTACCGGCAGGGGTAAATCTATCAGCAGCTCACCGAGGAAGAAGAACGATCCGGCGTCGCGGCTCAGGATAAGTGAGTGCTTACCTGTCCAGCCAAGTCCGGCTTTTTCGGCGAGCGGGCGCTCAAGAACAGGCGCGGAATCGACAAAGGGTCTAAAATTCAGCGAATCACAGTGCTGCTGAATGGTTTCCCCGAGTTTTTTTAAGCGGTTACGCAGAAGCTTATGGTAATCACGCCCCAGAGCGTACCGGCTGACGTAACCCAGGGAGGGATTTTTTAGCGTGCGCGCAAAGGCCGCGTTGGCAGGCAGGTAGTTCATGCGCATGCTGATGACGCGTAGTGTACCCGGTAAAAGTTCATGTGGACGGGCGCGCATCATGCCGTGACGCGCCATCCACTCCATTTCGCCGTGGTATTGTTTGTCCAGCCAGGCCTGCAGTTTTGGCTCGCTGGCAGAGAGGTCGGTATCGGTAATGCCTACCTTCTGGAAGCCAAGCTCAGCACCCCACTGTTTTATTTTTTGCGCTAATTCATTGAGATCGAGGGGCTGTGACATGACGGACCATACGGTGAAGAAAAACCCCGCAAGTATACCACATTCCATCTGGCATGCGGATGACCTCCGGCGCGCCGAAAAAGAGGCCGCAGACAGTCTCGGCATTACCCTTTATGAACTGATGCAGCGCGCGGGAGAGGCGGCGTTTAACGTTGCCCGCAGCGCGTACCCGCAGTCCACTCACTGGCTGATTTTGTGCGGGCACGGCAATAACGGCGGCGACGGCTACGTCGTTGCGCGTCTTGCCGTTGCAGCCGGTCTCCGCGTTACCCTGCTGGCGCTGGAGAGTGATAAGCCCCTGCCGGAAGAGGCCTGCGCGGCGCGGGAGGCATGGCTGAACGCAGGCGGCGTGATTCATGCTCCTGATATCGTCTGGCCGGAAGATGTTGATCTGATTGTTGATGGTCTGCTGGGGACCGGGCTACGCAGCGCGCCTCGCGAAAACATTGCCGCGCTTATTGAACACGCTAACGGGTACTCTGCGCCGGTCGTCGCGCTGGATATTCCGTCGGGCCTGATCGCGCAGACCGGCGCGACGCCTGGCGCCGTTATTCAGGCTGCGCACACCGTGACCTTTATCGCTCTGAAGCCGGGCCTGTTGACCGGAAAAGCGCGGGATGTGGTCGGCGTATTGCACCATAACGCGCTGGGGCTGGAGAGCTGGCTCGTTGGACAGGAAACGCTCCTGTCGCGCTTTGATTCCTCGCAGCTAAAAGAGTGGCTTCCGCCGCGCCGCCCAACGTCTCACAAGGGCGACAACGGCAGGCTGGTGATTATTGGTGGCGATCGCGGTACGGCAGGAGCGGTTCGCATGACCGGTGAGGCGGCACTTCGCAGCGGTGCCGGGTTAGTGCGAGTACTCACTCGCATTGAAAATATTGCGCCAATCATCACAGCCCGACCGGAACTGATGGTCCATGAGCTTACGCCCCAGACGCTGGAAGAAAGCCTCGAATGGGCGGATGTGGTGGTTATTGGTCCCGGGCTTGGGCAACAGACATGGGGTAAACAGGCCCTGCAAAAGGTCGAGAATTTTCGTAAACCGATGCTGTGGGATGCCGACGCGCTTAACCTTCTGGCAATAAATCCGGATAAGCGTCACAATCGCATTCTGACGCCACACCCCGGCGAAGCCGCGCGCCTGCTTAACTGCAGCGTGGCAGAAATTGAAAGCGATCGCTTACTTTCTGCTCAGCGTCTGGTAAAACGTTACGGAGGTGTTGCCGTTTTGAAAGGGGCAGGCACCGTTGTCGCCAGTGACGAGACGCAGGGCATTATTGATGCCGGAAATGCGGGCATGGCGAGCGGCGGTATGGGCGATGTGCTTTCAGGCATCATCGGCGCATTGCTTGGACAGAAACTTCCCCTTTATGATGCAGCCTGTGCGGGCTGCGTGGCCCATGGCGCGGCAGCTGACAGGCTTGCTGCGCGGGAGGGGACACGCGGTATGCTGGCCACCGATCTCTTTTGCACGCTGCGGCGTGTTGTTAACCCGGATGTGATTGACGTAGAAAATGACTAATCGAGCGATTCCTTTACCTGATGAACAAGCCACTTTAGATCTCGGCAAGCGCGTGGCGCAGGCCTGTCAGGGGGCAACCGTCATTTATCTGTATGGCGATTTAGGTGCGGGTAAAACCACCTTCAGCCGGGGTTTTTTGCATGCGTTAGGGCATAACGGGAACGTGAAAAGCCCTACCTACACGCTGGTCGAGCCGTACACCCTCGACAATCTTATGGTGTACCACTTTGATTTATACCGCCTTGCGGATCCTGAGGAGCTGGAATTTATGGGGATCCGTGATTATTTTGCCAACGACGCCATCTGCCTGGTGGAGTGGCCGCAACAAGGTGCGGGTGTGCTGCCTGACCCGGATGTCGAAATTCACTTAGATTACCAGGCTCAAGGGCGTGAGGCTCGCATCAGTGCGGTTTCCTCATCAGGGTGTTCCTTACTGGCGCGTCTCGCCGGTTAAGAGTAGGGATGACGGGATGATTAGTCGCGTTAAAGGTTGGGTGTTGGCTGCGACGGTGCTGCTGTGCGCGCAGGCCGGGGCGGCAAGCCTTTCGGATATTCAGGTGTCAAACGGCGAAAGCCAGGCGCGGATTACGTTCAGCTTTATGGGCGACCCTGAATACGCCTTTTCACAGCCAGACAGCCACAGCGTGGCGCTGGATATCAAACAGACAGGCGTGATCCAGGGGCTACCGCTGCGGTTCAGCGGTAACAACCTGGTGAAAAGTATCCGCTCGGGTACCCCTCAGGACAGCCAGTCGCTGCGCCTGGTGGTCGATCTGACCGAAAAGGGCAAAACGAGGGCGGTGAAGCAGCAAAACGGGGCGAACTATACGGTGGTCTTCACCATCAATGCCGATGTTCCGCCGCCTCCGCCGCCACCGGTTGTCGCGAAACGCGTGGAAGAGCCGGTGTATACGCCTCGCCCATTGGAACCTGCGCGTAATCCGTTTAAATCGCAGAACGATCGCATCACCGCGGCAACCAGCAGTAACACGGTAACGCGTCCGGCGGTCAGCGCACGGCGTACGGTCAGCGGTGACAAAGTGATTATCGCCATTGATGCCGGGCACGGTGGACAGGATCCTGGAGCGATTGGCCCGGGCGGCACGCGAGAGAAAAATGTCACTATTGCGGTGGCCCGCAAGCTGCGGACGCTGTTAAACGATGATCCGATGTTTAAAGGCGTACTAACCCGCGACGGCGACTATTTTATCTCTGTGATGGGCCGCTCAGACGTGGCGCGTAAGCAAAACGCCAATTTCCTGGTCTCCATTCACGCGGATGCCGCACCGAACCGTAACGCGACGGGCGCCTCGGTATGGGTCCTGTCGAACCGCCGGGCAAACAGCGAAATGGCCAACTGGCTGGAAGAGCATGAGAAACAGTCTGAACTGTTAGGCGGCGCGGGTGATGTGCTGGCAAACAGCCAGTCTGACCCATACCTCAGCCAGGCGGTGCTGGATTTACAGTTCGGTCATTCTCAGCGCGTCGGGTATGATGTCGCTACTAACGTATTGAACCAGTTGCAGGGCATCGGGGCATTGCATAAGCGCCGCCCTGAACATGCGAGCCTGGGCGTTCTGCGCTCGCCGGATATTCCGTCAATTCTGGTAGAGACGGGCTTTATCAGCAATAACAGTGAAGAGCGCCTGCTGGGCAGCGACAGCTATCAGCAGCAAATTGCCGAAGCGATTTATAACGGTTTACGTAAATATTTTGAGGCGCATCCTCTGCAGTCCGCGCCGCAGGGCGGAGCAGCCCAGACGGCCAGCGCCGCGCTGCCGGGTGGGTTGACCGCCACAAATTAAGGAGATTTCATGCCGATTCAGGTTCTGCCGCCGCAGCTCGCGAACCAAATCGCCGCCGGTGAGGTGGTGGAACGCCCTGCGTCGGTGGTGAAGGAGCTGGTTGAAAATAGCCTCGATGCGGGCGCCACCCGCATTGATATTGATATCGAACGCGGCGGCGCAAAGCTTATCCGCATTCGCGACAACGGCTGCGGCATCAAAAAAGAGGAACTGGCGCTGGCGCTGGCGCGTCATGCCACCAGTAAAATTGCCTCTCTGGATGACCTGGAAGCGATTATCAGCCTCGGTTTTCGCGGCGAAGCGCTGGCCAGTATCAGCTCGGTTTCTCGTTTAACGCTGACCTCCCGCACCGCTGAACAGCAGGAAGCCTGGCAGGCCTACGCTGAAGGGCGGGATATGGACGTCACGGTCAAACCCGCGGCGCACCCTGTCGGTACTACGCTGGAAGTTCTGGACCTGTTCTACAATACTCCCGCCCGCCGCAAGTTTATGCGTACCGAAAAAACCGAGTTCGGCCATATCGACGAGATCATCCGCCGAATTGCGCTCGCCCGTTTCGACGTCACCATCAACCTCAGCCATAACGGCAAGGTGATGCGCCAGTACCGCGCGGTGGCTGAAGGTGGTCAGAAAGAGCGACGGTTAGGCGCTATCTGCGGGACCCCGTTCCTGGAGCAGGCGTTGGCTATCGAGTGGCAGCACGGCGATCTGGCTTTACGCGGCTGGGTGGCCGATCCGAACGCCAGTAGCGCGGCGTATTCTGAAATTCAGTATTGCTACGTGAACGGCCGCATGATGCGCGACCGCCTGATTAACCACGCCATTCGCCAGGCCTGCGAAGACAAGCTCGGGGCCGATCAGCAACCGGCCTTTGTGCTTTATCTGGAGATCGACCCGCATCAGGTGGATGTCAACGTCCATCCTGCCAAGCATGAAGTGCGTTTCCATCAGTCGCGTCTGGTGCATGATTTTATCTACCAGGGCGTGCTGAGCGTGCTGCAACAGCAGCTTGAACCCACGCTGCCGCTGGAAAAAGAAGACTCCGCACCGCGCCCCATTCCGGAAAACCGTGTCGCGGCAGGCCGCAACCATTTTGCGGAGCCTGCCGTCGCGCGTGAACCAGACGCCCCGCGTTTCTCCTCTGCAGGAGCCGCGCCGCGTCCGACGGGCGTGAACTACCCGAACGCTCAGCCCGGCTATCAGAAGCAGCAGGGGGCGCTGTACCGTAAACTGCTGGAAACGCCCGCAGTCGAGCGCAAAGAGCACGTTTCGGTGGCGTCACCTTCCCTTGAAGGCCATAGCCAGAGTTTTGGCCGGGTGCTGACGATTATCGCACCGGATATGGCCCTGCTTGAGCGCGACGGTAAACTGCTGCTTCTGGCGCTGCCGGTTGCCGAACGCTGGCTCAAGCAGGCGCAACTGACGCCGGGGGAACATGCGGCCTGTGCGCAGCCGTTATTGATCCCGGTTCGCCTGAAAATATCCGCTGAAGAAACAAGGGTATTGCAGCGTGCAGAGGCCCAGCTGGCGCAAATGGGCATTGAAATTGTGCTCGAACCACAACATGTGACAATTCGCGCAGTGCCTTTACCCTTACGCCAACAAAATTTACAAAACTTGATTCCTGAACTGATAGGCTACCTGGCGCAGCAAACATCGTTGGAGGCTGCCAACACCGCGCAGTGGATCGCCCGCCATCTGGCCAGCGAACATTCACCGTGGAGTATGGCGCAGGCGATTACCGTGCTGGCGGAGGTGGAACGCCTCTGCCCACAGTTGGTGAAAGCGCCGCCGGGTGGGTTATTACAACCTGTTGATTTAAAAACGGCGATGACCGCCCTGAAACATGACTGACGTAAGCAAGGCGAGCCTGCCAAAGGCGATTTTTTTAATGGGCCCAACGGCCTCTGGCAAAACAGCGTTAGCCATTGAGTTACGTAAAGTTTTGCCTGTAGAGTTGATTAGCGTTGATTCCGCCCTCATCTATCGAGGGATGGACATCGGCACGGCGAAGCCCGGCGCAGACGAACTGCGTGCGGCACCGCACCGTTTGCTGGATATTCTCGACCCGGCAGAGGCTTACTCCGCAGCGGATTTCCGCCGGGATGCCTTAGCTGAGATGGCCGAGATAACGGCGGCGGGGCGTATACCGCTGTTGGTTGGCGGAACCATGCTCTACTTCAAGGCGCTGCTCGAAGGTTTGTCACCCTTACCTTCTGCAGATCCTGAAATCAGAGCAAAGATTGAGCAGCAGGCGGCAGAGCAGGGGTGGGACGCATTGCATAAGCAACTGGCAGAGATTGACCCGGTTGCGGCGGCGCGAATCCATCCAAACGATCCGCAAAGGCTTTCCCGGGCACTGGAAGTTTTTTTCATTTCGGGTAAAACTTTAACGGAACTGACGCAAACGTCAGGAGACGCTCTGCCGTATCAGGTGCATCAGTTCGCCATCGCCCCGGCGAGCCGTGAACTGCTCCATCAACGAATTGAGCAGCGTTTTCATCAGATGTTGGCTTCAGATTTTGAAGCAGAAGTGCGGGCGCTATTTGCCCGTGGAGATTTGCATACGGATATGCCTTCCGTTCGTTGTGTGGGATACCGCCAGATGTGGTCGTATCTTGAAGGTGAGATTTCATACGATGAAATGGTTTATCGAGGTGTTTGCGCCACGAGACAGTTAGCGAAGCGCCAGATCACCTGGTTGCGCGGTTGGGAGGGGGTTCACTGGTTAGACAGTGAAAAACCGCAACAGGCGTTAAACGATGTGATTGAGGTTGTTGGTGATATCGCCCACTGAATGTGTACAATTGAGACGTATCGTGCGCAATTTTTCAGAATCGCAAGGTTCTAAGTACAAAACAAGCATATAAGGAAAAGATAGAATGGCTAAGGGGCAATCTTTACAAGATCCGTTCCTGAACGCATTGCGTCGGGAACGTGTTCCAGTTTCTATTTATTTGGTGAATGGTATTAAGCTGCAAGGTCAGATTGAGTCTTTCGATCAGTTCGTGATCCTGTTGAAAAACACGGTCAGCCAGATGGTCTACAAGCACGCTATCTCTACTGTTGTTCCGTCCCGTCCGGTCTCTCATCACAGCAATAACGCTGGCGGCGGCACAGGCAGTAACTACCATCATGGCAGCAACGCGCAGGGTTCTTCTGCTCCTGCGCAGGACAGCGACGAGACCGAATAAGGTTTTAGCTGTTATCCACACGGGGAGCCAGGGATCCTGCGTTCCCCGCTGATCTTTTTAGAGAGGTTTACGCTTGTTTGACCGTTATGATGCCGGTGAGCAGGCGGTGCTGGTACACATCTATTTTTCGCAAGACAAAGATATGGAAGACCTCCAGGAGTTTGAATCTCTGGTCTCTTCCGCCGGTGTCGAAGCAATGCAGGTGATTACCGGTAGCCGTAAAGCGCCGCACCCAAAGTATTTTGTTGGTGAAGGTAAAGCAGTAGAAATTGCGGATGCCGTAAAAGCAACCGGCGCGTCAGTCGTGTTGTTTGATCATGCGCTGTCTCCAGCCCAGGAGCGCAACCTGGAAGCTCTCTGCGAGTGCCGTGTTATCGATCGCACGGGATTGATTTTAGACATTTTTGCTCAGCGTGCCCGTACCCACGAGGGGAAACTGCAGGTTGAGCTGGCGCAGTTGCGCCATCTGGCGACGCGTCTGGTGCGTGGCTGGACCCACCTTGAAAGACAAAAAGGCGGGATTGGTTTGCGCGGTCCGGGTGAAACCCAGCTCGAAACCGACCGCCGTTTGCTGCGTGGCCGTATTACCCAGATCCTCTCACGTCTGGAACGTGTCGAGAAACAGCGTGAACAGGGGCGTCGGGCGCGAACCAAAGCCGACATCCCCACGGTGTCGCTGGTGGGCTATACCAACGCCGGTAAATCCACCCTGTTTAACCAGATAACCGAGGCCCAGGTGTATGCCGCAGACCAGCTGTTTGCGACCCTGGACCCGACGCTGCGCCGCATTGACGTTGCAGACGTGGGTGAAACAGTGCTGGCGGATACCGTAGGGTTTATCCGCCATCTGCCGCACGATCTGGTGGCGGCGTTTAAGGCGACGTTGCAGGAGACGCGTCAGGCGACTCTGCTGCTGCACGTGATTGATGCGGCTGACGTACGCGTGCAGGAGAACATCGACGCGGTGAACGTGGTGCTGGAAGAAATTGACGCCCACGAAATTCCCACCCTGTTGGTGATGAATAAGATCGATATGCTGGAGGATTTCGAACCGCGTATCGACCGTGATGAAGAGAACAAACCGATTCGGGTCTGGCTTTCTGCTCAGGCCGGAATCGGTGTGCCACTGCTTTTCCAGGCTTTGACAGAACGTCTTTCCGGTGAGGTAGCTCAGCACACGCTGCGACTGCCGCCACAGGAAGGCAGGCTGCGCAGCCGGTTTTATCAGCTTCAGGCGATAGAAAAAGAGTGGATGGAGGATGACGGCAGCGTGGGGATGCAGGTGCGTATGCCGATCGTTGACTGGCGTCGCCTCTGTAAACAAGAACCTGCGCTGGCGGACTATATCGTCTGATCAGAAAGGGGAAGCCTGAAAAATTCGCCCTTGCATAACAAATATGGAGCATATACATGGCGTGGAATCAGCCCGGTAATAACGGACAAGACCGCGACCCGTGGGGAAGCAGCAATAATCAAGGCGGCAACTCTGGGGGAAATGGCAACAAAGGTGGTCGCGAGCAGGGGCCGCCGGATCTGGATGATATCTTCCGCAAGCTGAGCAAAAAGCTTGGTGGCCTTGGCGGAGGAAAAGGTTCTGGCTCGGGTGGCAGTTCCAGCCAGGGACCGCGCCCGCAATTAGGTGGCCGCCTGGTGGGCATCGTTGCTGCCGGGCTGGTGATCGTCTGGGCTGCCAGCGGGTTCTACACCATTAAAGAAGCAGAACGCGGCGTGGTCACCCGTTTCGGTAAGTTCAGCCACCTGGTTGAGCCGGGCCTGAACTGGAAACCGACCTTCATTGACGACGTGACTGCGGTAAACGTGGAATCCGTCCGTGAACTGGCCGCTTCTGGCGTGATGCTGACCTCGGACGAAAACGTGGTGCGCGTTGAGATGAACGTGCAGTACCGCGTGACGGATCCTGAGCGTTATCTGTTTAGCGTGACCAGCGCCGATGACAGCCTGCGTCAGGCGACCGACAGCGCCCTGCGTGGTGTGATCGGCAAATACACCATGGACCGCATCCTGACCGAAGGTCGTACCGTTATTCGTAGCGATACCCAGCGCGAGCTTGAAGAGACGATTCGTCCGTACAACATGGGTATCACCCTGCTGGACGTCAACTTCCAGGCTGCGCGTCCGCCGGAAGAGGTAAAGGCCGCGTTTGACGATGCGATTGCTGCCCGTGAAAACGAACAGCAGTACATCCGCGAAGCAGAAGCGTACACCAACGAAGTTCAGCCGCGTGCTAACGGTCAGGCGCAGCGTATTCTGGAAGAGGCGCGTGCGTATAAGACCCAGACCATCCTGGAAGCTCAGGGTGAAGTGGCTCGCTTCGCGCGCATCCTGCCGGAATACAAAGCCGCCCCGGAAATTACCCGCGAGCGTCTGTATATCGAGACTATGGAAAAAGTGCTGAGCCACACCCGCAAAGTGCTGGTTAACGACAGCAAAGGCGGAAACCTGATGGTTCTGCCGCTGGATCAGATGCTGAAAGGCGGTTCTGCACCGGCAGCGAAAGACACCAGCGGAGCGAACAACCTGCTGCGTCTGCCGCCAGCCTCATCAGGCAGCTCCAGCGCGAACACGACGCCTTCTTCGAACGATGGTGACATTATGGACCAACGCCGTGCTAACGCGCAGCGTAACGACTACCAGCGTCAGGGGGAATAAGGATGCGTAAGTCAGTTATTGCGATCATCGTCATCGTACTGGTCGTGCTGTATACCTCGATCTTTGTGGTGAAAGAGGGCGAGCGTGGGATCAAGTTCCAGTTCAGCAGCGTCGTGCGTGATGGCGACAAACGTCCGGTGATTTACGAGCCGGGCCTGCACTTCAAGGTGCCGTTCATTCAGTCTGTGAAAACGCTTGATGCGCGTATCCAGACCATGGATAACCAGGCCGACCGTTTCGTGACTAAAGAGAAGAAAGACCTGATCGTTGATTCTTACATCAAATGGCGCATCAGCGATTTCAGCCGTTACTTCCTGGCAACGGGCGGCGGTGACGTGTCTCAGGCAGAAGTGCTGCTGAAACGTAAGTTCTCTGACCGTCTGCGTTCTGAAATTGGTCGTCTTGATGTGAAAGACATTGTGACCGACTCCCGCGGTCGTCTGACCCTGGAAGTGCGCGATGCGCTGAACTCCGGTACAGCGGGCACCGAAGACGAAGTGGCAACGCCAGCAGCGGATGACGCGATTGCTAAAGCGGCCGAACGCGTTCAGGCTGAAACCAACGGTAAAGTGCCGGTGATCAACCCGAACAGTATGGCGGCGCTGGGTATCGAAGTGGTTGACGTGCGTATCAAGCAGATCAACCTGCCAGCGGAAGTGTCCGAGGCGATCTACAACCGTATGCGCGCCGAGCGTGAAGCGGTTGCCCGTCGTCATCGTTCACAGGGTCAGGAAGAGGCTGAAAAACTGCGTGCGGCAGCGGACTATGAAGTGACCAAGACGCTGGCGGAATCTGAACGTCAGGGCCGTATCCTGCGCGGTGAAGGCGATGCGGAAGCGGCGAAGCTGTTTGCCGATGCATTCAGCCAGGATCCAGACTTCTACGCCTTTATCCGTAGCCTGCGCGCTTACGAGAATAGCTTTAAGAGCAACCAGGATGTGATGGTGCTCAGCCCGGACAGCGATTTCTTCCGTTATATGAAGACGCCGACTAACGCAACGCGATAAACTCAGGCTCGTTTGAGTATTCAAACCACCGCTCCCAACGGAGCGGTGGTTTTCTTTTATAAGGATGAAAAATGAATTCAACGATCTGGCTCGCGCTGGCCCTGGTTCTGGTGCTGGAAGGTCTCGGCCCGATGCTCTATCCGCGCGCATGGCGTCGTATGATCGCGACCATGAGCCAGCTACCGGATAATATTTTGCGTCGTTTCGGCGGTGGTCTTGTGGTTGCCGGTATCGTTATCTACTACATGTTGAGGAAAACGATTGGCTGATCAAAAACTAGCCGCAATTGGCGTATTTTCAGGTCAAAAAGTGCTGTATATCTGAAAAAGCGATGGTAGAATCCATTTTTAAGCAAACGGTGATTTTGAAAAAAATGGGTAACAACGTCGTCGTACTGGGCACCCAATGGGGTGACGAAGGTAAAGGGAAGATTGTCGATCTTCTGACTGAACGGGCTAAATATGTTGTACGCTACCAGGGCGGTCACAACGCAGGCCATACTCTCGTAATCAACGGTGAAAAAACCGTCCTCCATCTTATTCCATCAGGCATTCTTCGCGAAAACGTCACCAGCATCATCGGTAACGGCGTTGTGCTGTCTCCTGCTGCGCTGATGAAAGAGATGAAAGGTCTGGAAGACCGTGGTATCCCTGTTCGTGAGCGTCTGCTGCTCTCCGAAGCCTGCCCGCTGATCCTGGACTATCACGTGGCGCTGGACGTGGCGCGTGAAAAAGCGCGTGGCGCGAAAGCGATTGGCACCACCGGTCGTGGTATCGGCCCGGCTTACGAAGATAAAGTTGCACGTCGCGGTCTGCGCGTGGGTGACCTCTTCGACAAAGCGACCTTCGCTGAAAAACTGAAAGAAGTGATGGAATATCACAACTTCCAGCTGGTGAACTTCTACAAAGCTGACGCTGTTGACTACCAGAAAGTGCTGGATGACGTCATGGCGATTGCAGACATTCTGACCGGTATGGTTGTTGATGTATCCGATCTGCTGGACCAGGCGCGCAAGCGTGGCGATTTCGTCATGTTCGAAGGTGCGCAGGGTACGCTGCTGGACATCGACCACGGTACCTATCCGTACGTCACCTCCTCGAACACCACTGCGGGTGGCGTAGCGACCGGCTCCGGCCTGGGTCCACGTTATGTGGATTACGTTCTGGGCATCATCAAAGCGTACTCTACTCGCGTAGGTGCGGGTCCATTCCCTACCGAACTGTTTGATGAAACCGGCGAGTTCCTGTGCAAGCAGGGTAACGAGTTTGGCGCGACCACCGGTCGTCGTCGTCGTACCGGCTGGCTCGATGCGGTTGCCGTGCGTCGCGCAGTGCAGATCAACTCCCTGTCTGGCTTCTGCCTGACCAAGCTGGACGTACTTGACGGCCTGAAAGAAGTGAAAATCTGCGTAGGCTACCGTATGCCAGATGGCCGCGAAGTGACCACCACTCCGCTGGCTGCTGACGACTGGGAAGGCATTGAGCCAATCTACGAAACTATGCCGGGCTGGTCTGAGACCACCTTCGGTGTGAAAGAGCGTAGCGGCCTGCCGCAGGCGGCGCTGGATTACATCAAGCGCATTGAAGAACTGACCGAAGTGCCGATCGATATTATTTCTACCGGCCCGGATCGTACTGAAACGATGATCCTGCGCGACCCGTTCGACGCATAATCTTCGTGACTGCTGGCCTGCGGGGAGACCCGTAGGCCGGATAAGCGTAGCGCCAACCGGCGACCGCTCCTGGATCTCCGCTTTTTCGCCCCGTCTGTCAAATAAATTAGCCGCTAACTATCTGGCTGGTTTATCATCATTAATGAATATCTCTGCGGTTTAACCGCGTTTTCCCTTTTTCCTGAGGTTGATGTGCAGTTAACAAGTTTCACCGATTACGGCTTACGCGCGCTGATTTACATGGCGTCGTTACCCGAAGGGAAGATGACCAGTATCTCTGAAGTGACAGAGGTATACGGTGTATCCCGTAATCATATGGTCAAAATAATCAATCAACTTAGCCGTGCCGGATACGTTGCTGCCGTCCGCGGGAAGAATGGAGGGATCCGTCTTGGTAAACCGGCACAGAGTATTCGTATCGGGGATGTGGTACGCGAGCTGGAGCCCTTGTCTCTGGTGAACTGCAGCAGCGCGTTCTGCCACATTACGCCCGCTTGCCGCCTGAAACAGGCGCTTTCAAAGGCCGTGCAAAGTTTTCTCAAGGAACTGGATAACTACACGCTGGCCGATTTGGTTGAAGAGAATCAACCGCTTTATAAATTATTGCTGGTGGAATGAAGAAAATTTCCACCGGAGCTGACAACGGAGGAACCGACATGTCACAAGATCCTTTCCAGGAACGCGAAGCCGAAAAATACGCGAATCCTATCCCCAGCCGCGAGTTCATCATTGAACACTTAACAAAACGCGAAAAACCCGCCAATCGTGAAGAACTTGCCGTTGAATTAAATATTGAAGGTGAAGAGCAAATTGAAGCCCTTCGCCGCCGCCTGCGCGCGATGGAGCGTGACGGGCAACTGGTCTTTACCCGCCGCCAGTGCTACGCGCTGCCGGAACGCCTCGATCTGCTGAAAGGGACCGTCATTGGTCACCGCGATGGCTTTGGCTTCCTGCGCGTGGAAGGCCGTAAGGACGACCTTTACCTCTCATCCGAACAGATGAAAATGTGCATTCACGGCGACCAGATCCTGGCGCAGCCGCTGGGTGCAGACCGTAAAGGCCGCCGCGAAGCGCGCGTGGTTCGCGTGCTGGTGCCAAAAACCAGCCAGATTGTGGGCCGCTACTTTACCGATGCGGGCGTAGGCTTCGTGGTGCCGGACGACAGCCGTCTGAGCTTCGATATTCTGATCCCACCTGAAGAGGTGATGGGCGCGCGTATGGGCTTTGTGGTGGTGGTGGAACTCACCCAGCGTCCGACCCGTCGCACCAAAGCGGTCGGTAAAATCGTCGAAGTGCTGGGCGATAACATGGGCACCGGCATGGCCGTCGATATGGCGCTGCGTACCCATGAAATTCCGTACGTCTGGCCGAAAGCAGTCGAAGAGCAGATCGAAAACCTGCGCGAAGAAGTACCGGAAGAGTCCAAAGCGGGCCGTGTGGATCTCCGCTCCCTGCCGCTGGTCACCATTGATGGTGAAGACGCTCGCGACTTCGATGACGCGGTCTACTGCGAGAAAAAACGCGGCGGCGGCTGGCGTCTGTGGGTGGCCATTGCTGACGTAAGCTACTACGTTCGTCCGCACACGCCGCTGGATAACGAAGCGCGCAGCCGCGGTACGTCGGTCTACTTCCCGTCGCAGGTGGTACCGATGCTGCCGGAAGTGCTCTCCAACGGCCTGTGCTCCCTGAACCCGCAGGTTGACCGTCTCTGTATGGTATGTGAGATGACCATCTCCACCAAAGGGCGCTTAACGGGCTACAAATTCTACGAAGCGGTAATGAGCTCGCACGCGCGTCTGACCTATACCAAGGTCTGGCATATGCTGCAGGGCGACCAGGACCTTCGCGAGCAGTACGCGCCGCTGGTTAAACACATTGAAGAGCTGCATAACCTCTACAAAACGCTGGAGCAGGCGCGCGAAGAGCGCGGCGGGATCTCCTTTGAGAGCGAAGAAGCGAAGTTTATCTTCAACGCTGAGCGTCGCATTGAACGTATCGAACAGACCCAGCGTAACGATGCGCACAAGCTGATCGAAGAGTGTATGATTCTGGCGAATATCTCGGCGGCACGCTTCGTTGAGAAAGCCAAAGAACCTGCGCTGTTCCGTATTCACGATAAGCCGACCACGGAAGCCATTACGTCGTTCCGCTCCGTGCTGGCTGAGCTCGGCCTGGAACTGCCTGGCGGTAATAAGCCTGAGCCACGCGATTACGCTGAACTGCTGGAATCCATTAGCGACCGTCCTGACGCAGAAATGCTGCAGACGATGCTGCTGCGCTCCATGAAGCAGGCGATTTACGATCCGGAAAACCGGGGGCACTTCGGCCTGGCGTTGCAGTCTTACGCGCACTTTACCTCGCCGATCCGCCGTTATCCGGATCTGTCACTGCACCGTGCGATCAAGTATCTGCTGGCGCACGAGCAGGGCCATAAAGGCAACACGACTGAAACCGGTGGGTATCACTACTCCATGGACGAAGTGCTGCAACTGGGTCAGCACTGTTCCATGACCGAGCGCCGTGCGGATGAAGCGACGCGCGACGTGGCGGACTGGCTGAAGTGTGACTTTATGCTGGATCAGGTGGGCAACGTCTTTAAGGGCGTGATTGCCAGCGTGACCGGCTTTGGTTTCTTCGTTCGTCTGGATGAGCTGTTTATCGACGGTCTGGTGCACGTCTCCAGCCTGGATAACGACTACTACCGCTTCGACCAGGTCGGGCAGCGTCTGATTGGCGAATCAGGCGGCCAGACCTACCGTCTGGGCGATCGCGTGGAAGTGAAGGTCGAAGCCGTGAATATGGATGACCGTAAAATCGACTTCAGCCTGATCTCCAGCGAGCGCGCGCCGCGTAACGTCGGTAAAACCGAGCGTGAAAGGGCGAAAAAAGGCGGAAACGGCAAAGCGAGCGGTAAACGTCGCCAGGCGGGCAAAAAGGTGAACTTCGAGCCGGACAGCGCGTTCCGCGGCGAGAAGAAACAGAAGCCAAAGGCGGCGAAGAAAGAGGCTCGCTCAGCGAAAAAGCCTTCCGCGAAGACGCAGAAAATCGCTGCCGCGACAAAAGCGAAGCGCGCAGCCAAGAAAAAGCAGGCGGAGTAATTCTCCCCTCACCCTGACCCTCTCCCCAACCGGGAGAGGGGAAATACTTATTACGAGAACCATCAATGAGTGAAATGATTTACGGCATCCACGCGGTGCAGGCCCTTCTCGAGCGCGCACCGGAGCGTTTTCAGGAAGTGTTTATTCTGAAAGGTCGTGAAGACAAACGTCTGATGCCGCTGATCCACGCGCTGGAAGCGCAGGGCGTGGTGATCCAGCTGGCGAACCGCCAGTTCCTGGATGAGAAAAGCGAAGGCGCGGTGCACCAGGGGATCATTGCCCGCGTGAAGCCGGGCCGTCAGTATCAGGAAAACGATCTGCCGGATCTGATTGCCGCGCTGGAAAACCCGTTCTTCCTGATTCTGGATGGCGTCACCGACCCACATAACCTCGGCGCGTGCCTGCGCAGCGCGGATGCGGCGGGCGTGCACGCGGTGATCGTACCGAAAGATCGCTCTGCCCAACTGAACGCGACGGCGAAGAAAGTGGCCTGCGGCGCGGCGGAAAACGTTCCGCTGATCCGCGTGACCAACCTGGCGCGCACCATGCGTCTGCTGCAGGAAGAGAATATCTGGATCGTCGGTACCGCGGGCGAAGCGGATCATACTCTGTATCAGAGCAAAATGACCGGCCGTCTGGCGCTGGTGATGGGGGCGGAAGGTGAAGGCATGCGTCGTCTGACGCGCGAGCACTGCGACGAGCTGATCAGCATCCCGATGGCGGGCAGCGTGTCGTCTCTGAACGTTTCCGTTGCAACGGGTATCTGCCTGTTTGAAGCGGTGCGCCAGCGCGGAGAATAAACAGCAAGGCCGTCCAAAGGACGGCCTTTAGTGTTTTCTCCCTCTCCCCGTGGGAGAGGGCCGGGGTGAGGGCACCAGACGGTGACAACCTCACTCCTCTAACGACCGTAAATGGTCATCCTTCCTGAGCGTCATCAGCGCGAAAATACTCACCACCGCCGTTGCCATCACGTAATAGGCCGGAATGTCCAGGTTGCCCGTCTGCTTAATCAGCCCGGTAATGATTAACCCCGCACAGCCCGAAAAAATCGCGTTCGATAACGAATAGGCCAGCCCCAGTCCCGTATAGCGCACGCGCGTCGGGAACATCTCAGACAGCATCGCCGGGCCCGGCCCCGCCAGCATGCCCACCAGACCGCCCGCAATCAATACCACTATCGCTTTCACCGCCAGCGTACTGGATTCCGCCTGCAAAATTTTCAGCAGCGGCAGGGCAAGGATCAGCAGGAGCACGGTGGCGATAATCATCACCGTTCGCCGCCCGATCCTGTCGCTCAGCATTCCCGACGGAATGATGGTGAGCGCAAACCCAATGTTAGAAATCACCGCTATCAGCAGCGCCTGATTAAACCCGGTGTGCAGCGCAGACTGCAGATAGGTCGGCATGATCACGAGGTAGGTATACCCCGCCGCGGACCAGACCATCACGCGGCCAATGCCCATCAGGATGGTTTTGAGCGTGGCGGAAGTACTGGCCTGAGCAATGAACGCTTTTTCCTTCTGCTGCACAAAGCTCGGCGTCTCTTCCATGCTCACCCGCAGCCATAGCGCGACCGCGCCCATCGGCAGGGCAAGGAAGAATGGAATGCGCCAGCCCCAGTCGTGCAGGGCTTCAGGCGTGAGGAGGGTAGAGAGCAGCGCGACAATACCTGCGCCCGCTAACAGCCCGAGCGCCACGGTAAAGGACTGCCACGCGCCGTACAGACCGCGCTTGCCGCGCGGGGCGAACTCCGTCATCAGTGAGACCGCACCGCCGTACTCGCCGCCCGCGAACAGACCCTGCAGGATGCGCAGCAGCGTAACGATCAGCGGCGCAGCAATGCCGATGCTGGCGTAGACGGGCACGATGCCGATGGCCGTGGTGGCGAGCGTCATTAACACCAGCACAATAATCAGCGTCGGTTTTCGGCCTATCCTGTCACCAATGCGGCCAAATACCACCGCACCCAGCGGACGGAAGAAGAAGGCAATGGCAAACGAGGCCCAGGTGAGGATCAGACTGGTCAGTCCCGCCTCTCCCTCAAGCTGGAAGAAGTTCTTCGCAATCACGGTCGCCAGAAAACCGTAGACCGCAAACTCATACCACTCGATAAAGTTACCAATGGAGCCTGCAATTAATGCACGCTTGTGCGCGTCCTGTTGCATAACGATCCTCACAAAGACGGGTTAAGAATAAATTATTCAACATAAGCGAAGTAATGAAATAGTTTATTCTTATGTTCTGTGAGCTATTTCACGAATGATATCAGCGGGATCGCCATCGTGTGACCTCACTCCCATGCAGCGTTCATACGGTCTGTCCATACTTACCTTCATTGCCACTGAAGGAGGGAGACAGCATGCACTGGCAGACCCATACCGTTTTTAATCAACCAGCCCCACTCTCTAACAGCAACCTTTTCCTCTCTGACTGCGCCCTGCGCGACGCGGTTGCGCGCGAGGGTGCCGAGTGGGATATGGATCTTCTTGCCAGCATCGGACAGCAGTTAGGCACGGCGGAGTCGCTGGAGCTGGGCAGGCTGGCGAACGTGAATCCGCCGGAGCTATTACGCTACGACCCCACGGGTGAGCGGCTGGATGACGTCCGCTTTCATCCGGCATGGCACCTGCTGATGCAGGGGCTCTGCGCTAACCGGGTACATAATCTGGCATGGGAGGAAGAGGCACGAAAAGGGTCTTTCGTCGCCAGGGCCGCGCGCTTCGTGCTCCATGCTCAGGTAGAAGCGGGGACGTTATGCCCGGTGACCATGACCTTCGCCGCCACGCCGCTGTTGCAGCAGTCGCTGCCCAAACCGTTTCATGAATGGTTAACGCCGCTGATGAGCGACCGTTACGATCCCCATCTCGCGCCGGGTGGGCAAAAGCGCGGCCTGCTGATCGGCATGGGAATGACGGAAAAGCAGGGCGGCTCGGACGTGCTCAGCAACACCACCAGAGCGGAAAAATGCAGCGACGGCAGCTACCGTCTGGTGGGCCACAAGTGGTTTTTCTCCGTGCCGCAGAGCGATGCGCATCTGGTGCTGGCGCAGGCGAAAGGCGGTTTGTCATGCTTCTTTGTCCCGCGTTTCTTACCCGACGGACAGCGCAACGCCGTACGGCTGGAACGTCTGAAAGACAAGCTCGGCAACCGCTCGAACGCCAGCAGCGAGGCGGAGTTCCTTGATGCCTCCGGCTGGCTGCTGGGTGAAGAGGGAGAAGGCGTGCGGCAAATCCTGAAGATGGGCGGGCTGACGCGCTTCGACTGCGCGCTGGGCAGCCACGGGCTAATGCGCCGGGCGCTTTCCGTGGCGCTGTACCACGCCCATCAGCGTCAGACCTTCGGCAAAAATCTTATCGATCAGCCGCTAATGCGTGAAGTGCTAAGCCGTATGGCGCTGGTGCTGGAGGGGCACACGGCGCTGCTGTTCCGTCTGGCCCGGGCGTGGGATAACCGCACCGACCCGCAGGAGGCCGCCTGGGCGCGGCTTTTTACCCCGGCCGCAAAATTCAGCGTGTGCAAAGCGGGCATTCCGTTCGTGGCGGAGGCGATGGAGGCACTCGGCGGGGGCGGGTACTGCGAGGAGAATGAACTTCCACGCCTGTATCGCGAGATGCCGGTGAACAGCATCTGGGAAGGATCGGGCAATATCATGTGCCTGGACGTGCTGCGGGTGCTGGCGAAGCAGTCAGGTATCCACGACCTGCTTGCCGACGAGTTTGCCCAGGTCAAAGGGCAGGACAGACACTTTGACCGCAGCTGGCGGCAGCTTCAGCAAAAGCTGCGTAAACCGCAGGAGGCGCAGGGGAGGGAGATAGCTCAGCAGCTCTTTTTGCTGGGGGCCGGCAGCCAGATGCTGCGGCACGCATCGCCGCCCGTGGCGCAGGCGTGGTGCCGCATGATGCTGGATACCCGTGGCGGTACGCTCATGAATGAGCAGGTGCAAAGCGATCTGCTGCTGCGCGCCACGGGCAGGGTTGGCTAGCGTTTAAGCTGGAACAGGCTGACCAGTTGGGTAAGGTGTGACCCTTTCTCGCGCAGCGTGCGTGCGGTTTGCTCGCTGCGTGAGATGCGATCGGCATTGATATGCGACGCTTCGCCAATGTGGGTCATGGCAAGATTGACCTGGCCGATCCCCGCGGACTGCTCGCGTGACGCGTGGTTAATCTCCGTGACCAGCTGGCTGATGTTGTCGATATGAACGATGATGGAATCCATCGCCAGACGCGTCTGTTCAGACAGCGCGTGGCCTTCGCCCACTTTTCGCAGGGTATCGCCAATCAGATGTTCAATCTCCTTCACCGCGTTGGCGCTTCGACCTGCCAGGGCGCGAACTTCCTGCGCGACCACGGCAAAACCTTTTCCATGCTCGCCTGCGCGTGCCGCTTCTACCGCCGCATTCAGCGCCAGAATATTAGTCTGGAACGCGATGGACTCGATCACGCGGGTGATGTCTTCGATACGTTTTGACGCTTCGCGAATGTCGTCCATGGTGGCAACCGCATGGGTCACCGTTTCACCACCCTGATGAACCGCGCGCGAGGTTTCACCTACCAGCTGCTGCGTTTGCTCCATGTTGGCGGCATTTTGCTGCACGGTCGCGGCCAGTTGCTCCATGCTGGCGGAGGTCTCTTCAACGCTGCTGGCCTGCTTGTTGATCTGCTCGGAGATGTCTCCGGTATCGGAGGCCAGCGCATTGGTGCCCAGATGGATCTCGCCCGCGGCCTCGCGGACCTGCAGGACAATTTTTTGTAGCCCATCGCCGATACCGTTAATGGCTTCAACCAGCTGGCCAACCTCATCCTGGCGGGTCACGGGCAGGCTGGAGCGTAGATCGCCCGCGGCATACTGGCGGGCAAGGTCAATCACGTTACGCAGCGGACGGGTCAGCATCCGGCGAATAAGCACCACAAACAGGCCCGCGAAGAGGACAGACAACGCTACGCCGGCCAGCAGGAAACGGTCGCGCATAGCGTTAACGCTTGAGAGCAGGACTGATTTATCCACTTCACCGACGATGGTCCAGTTCCAGCCGGGCAGCGGCGTATAGGCCATTTTCAGCGTGCGACCGTCGTCGCTTACGCGTTCCAGCGAGCCTGAGGAATCGCTCAACAGCTGCTGTTGGGTGGCGCTATCCCACTTCGGCAGTTTTCCCTCTTCGCTGGCGTGGAACAGATACTGACCGCGCGTTTTGCCGTTGCTGCGGTCCAGCACGAAAAAGTGCCCGCTCTCGCCCAGGCGGCGGTTGAGGATTTTCTCGCGCATGACATTCCAGGAGTGAGTGATATCCACCCCAACGAAGATGATCCCGATAACCTGACCTTCACTGTTCTTCACGGGCTGGTACTGGGTTATGTAGCGCTTGCCAAACAGGAGCGCCAGGCCGCGGTACACCTCGCCTTTCGTGACGGAGGCAAACGCCGGGCTGCTCGTGTCCAGAACCGTCCCCATAGCGCGATCGCCATTCTCTTTGCGCAGGGAGGTGGCAACGCGAATGAAGTCGTTACCGCTGCGAACAAACAGCGTTGAGATCGCTCCCGTACGGCTCAGAAAATCATCAGAAAACGTTGTATTTTCATGGAGTTCAGCGTCGCCCCCTTTCAGCAGGGGAACGGCGAGCCCGTTTATGGTCCGGGTCTGCTGAGTATCGACGCTAAACGGCTGGGGCAGAAATGTTGTAAACAGTCTGGTGTAGCTTTCGACTTCTTCGCTCAGGCTGGTATTAAACATCTGCACCATGTCGACCATACCGGTGGACTGATTATGCAGATCTTCTACCGCGAGGGCTTCAAGCTGCTGGCTGGCTTTTTGGCTGAGCAGGAAAGTGAAAAGCAGAAACAGCGTGGCGACACTGACGCCCGTCAGCAGCGACAGCTTTGTTCCAAGGCCCGCACGGCGGAAAACATTGATCATAAATTGCTCATCATTGAAAAGGTATGGTTCTTCAACGGCAGAGCGGAGATTACGTTTACTGAATTAATGTAACAAAATGTTATTTTATTGTTTTAGAGTGGTTTTAAATTAGATAAAAAATTTGCAAAAACGAAAAGCCACTAAAAATAAGTGGCTTTTATCAGGAAGGATTTATACGTAGAGAATGGCCTGTACCCGCCACTGGTCGATATGGTTATCTTCCTGCATCTGGATGATGCGATACCATGATGCGCCCTGTTCATCGGCCTTTAATGCCACGATACGTTCAACGTCTTGCGGGCTCCCCGGAATGTTATTGACGGAGATCTGGCCTATTTCATTCAGACCTGTTACGCAATCCGCACTGGCGAATTCTGCTGACTGCGCGGTGGTGCTCACCAGGCCTGCAGAGAGCAACAGAGAGGTCAAAGCAAGAGTTCGTTTCATCGTCAGCTCCATTTCACATATTTCCGGTATCCGCCGGGCAATCCTTCGCGAATAAACTCCCATTCCTTGTCGCTGGCATGGAGTTTATTGTGGACAGGAAAATGTCTATGGACGCAAAGCAGTGTAAATGTCGTTCAAAGGTAAACCATTATTTCCGGTACAAAATGGCTTGTGAATACCACTGTCCCGTTATGATGGTTTCGTCGATCATAATAATGACGTAATAATCTGCTTTGGCAGCGACGGCTTGTGCCTTTATTGCGTCTTCTGCGTCATCCGGCGAACCGCGAACGAGCGCGGAGACGGTGCCCATTCGCTGTAATCCTTCCGTCTGATTACGACGAATCTCCTGCGGATGATCGGCAACCGGGGGAGCGGGTTGCGGTGTACCCTGCAGTGCGCTACAGCCGCTGAGCAGAAACACCAGCAATAAAGCAGCAAACCTGTGCATAACCATATCTCGTTTCCTGTTAGCCATAGTGTAGTTGTCTGCGAATTTAGTTTTGGGGGAATGTTCCCGAAGTGTTATCTGGGACGTAATTTTCGAATGAAAATAGCGTCAAACCGTAATCCAGTTCTCAACATTATGAATCATTCATTCGTACAGGGTCGACAATGATTGAAATTGAAATACGCCATCTCGGCGACCATGAAATTTTACACGCTGTGCCGGCAGGGAAACGTGATAAATCGCTGCCTGTTGTGGTTTTTTATCATGGGTTTACCTCATCGAAACTGGTTTACAGTTATTTTGCAGTGGCGCTGGCTCAGGCGGGTTTTCGCGTGGTAATGCCGGATGCGCCTGACCACGGCGCGCGCTTTACGGGCAATGAGCGGGCGCGACTGGGGCAGTTCTGGCACATTCTGCACGGCAGCCTGACCGAGTTTGCCGGGTTGCGCGATGCGCTCTATGAGGCAGGGCTGGTGGCCGATAATCGGCTGGCGGTGGCCGGGGCGTCGATGGGCGGCATGACGGCGCTGGGGATTATGACGCATCATCCTGACGTGCGATCTGTCGCCTGTCTGATGGGCTCGGGCTATTTTACCTCGCTGGCGAAGACGCTTTTCCCCCCTCAGGATTTAACGGAAATTACGCCGATGCTGGCAGAGTGGGAAGTGACCCGGGCATTGCCGCGTCTGGCCGATCGCCCGCTGCTGCTATGGCATGGTGATGCGGACGATGTTGTCCCGCCCGATGGAACCTTCCGCCTGCAGCAGGCGTTAAAGAATGAAGGACTGGACGCTAATCTGACCTGTTTGTGGGAAACAGGCGTCCGCCACCGCATCACGCCAGCGGCGCTGGACGCCACGGTGGCGTTTTTCCGCAAGCATCTTTAAACGCGCAGGACTTTCACTCCTTGATCTTCCAGCTTCTGGAGGATCTCGGGATTCGCCCCTTTGCCGGTGATCACCATGTCGATCTGTTCTGCGCGGCTGAACAGCATGCCTGCGCGTTCACCGACTTTGCTGCTGTCGACCAGCACAACGAGCTTGCCCACCACGTTGAGCATGTTTTGTTCCGCCATCGCGGTCAGCATATCGGTTTTATACAGGCCGTCAGCGGTCAGGCCTTTGCCGCTGGTAAACATCCAGTGCCCGGCGTAGAGACTGTTTTCGCTGTCCTGCGGGCTGAGCGTGATGGACTGGCTTTTGTTGTACTGGCCGCCCATGATCACCACGCTTTCATGTTCCTGATCGATCAGGTAGTTAGCCAGCGGCAAATAGTTGGTAATGATTTGCACCGGCTTGCCGCACATTTCACGGCCCAGCAAAAACGCCGTGGAGCCGCAGTTGATGACGACGCTCTCACCGGGGTTCACCAGCTGTGATGCCGCTCTGGCAATCCTTACCTTTTCATCGTGATTCTGCGCCTGATGAATATTCATCGGCGACCAGCGTGGACGCTGCTGGCTGATGGCTTCTGCGCCGTTGCGGACTTTTTTCAGCTTGCCGCTCTCATCCAGCTTGTTGATGTCTCGCCGCGCGGTGGCGGGGGAGATCCCTAAACGTTCGATCACTTTCTCGACGGTGATAAACCCTGTTTGCGCCAGGAGTTCCAGTAAAATTTGATGCCGTTGCGCTTCCGTCATGAGCTATTCCGATAAGAATTGATTTGAAAAGATGATATTTGAAATAGCGTGAAATTACTAAAATAAATATGAAATCGCCAGACACAGGGTCTGGCGATGTGGCCTCACAATCAGAGGAAGGATTTGAACGGGAGATCTGGCTCAATGGTGAAGCAATCATCGAAGCCGCGCGGGTAGTGATACTCGAGATTGTCTTTGTCCAGCGGCCAGGTGAACTTGCCGCCTACCTGCCAGATAAAGGGCTTGAAGCCGTACTTCAGGCGGTCTTTTTTCATCTCCCACAGCACGCGGATCTCTTGCGGATCGGCCTGGAAGTTTGACCAGATATCGTGGTGGAACGGGATCACTACTTTGGTGTTGAGCGCTTCCGCCATGCGCAGCATATCGGCGCTGGTCATTTTGTCCGTAATACCGCGCGGGTTTTCCCCGTACGAGCCCAGCGCCACGTCAATCTGATGTTCGTTGCCGTGCTTCGCGTAATAGTTAGAGTAGTGGGAATCACCGCTGTGATACAGGGAGCCGCCCGGCGTCTTGAACAGGTAATTCACCGCACGCTCGTCCATGCCGTCTGGCAGTACGCCAGCAGCCTTCTGGTCGGCCGGCAGGGTAATCAGCGCGGTACGGTCAAAGGCATCCAGCGCGTGGATTTCAATGTCTTTAATTTTCACCACGTCGCCAGGCTTCATCACGATGCAGCGCTCTTTCGGCACGCCCCAGCCAATCCAGAGATCTACGCAGGTTTGCGGCCCGATAAACGGTACGTCGTCCGCGCAGTTTTGCATCACCGCTGCCGCCACGTTCACGTCGATATGGTCGTTGTGATCGTGAGTAGAAAGCACGGCATCGATCTGGCGAATGGCAAAAGGATCAAGCACAAACGGCGTGGTGCGCAGGTTCGGCTGGAGCTTTTCCACGCCGGCCATACGCTGCATCTGGTGGCCTTTTTTCATCAGCGGGTTACCGTGGCTCTGTTTGCCGGTGCCGCACCAGAAATCGACGCAGATATTGGCGCCGCCTTCAGATTTCAGCCAGATACCGGTGCAGCCCAGCCACCACATTGCAAACGTGCCAGGAGCAACCTGTTCCTGCTCGATCTCTTCGTTCAGCCAGCTACCCCACTCCGGAAAGGTGCTCAGAATCCATGATTCACGGGTAATGGTTTTCACTTTACTCATCGTTTTGACTCCTGGTTTAATCAAAAGTAATCACATGGTGATTTGTTATGATTAATGCTGGCACTATTTGACGTGCTTTGCAATGGTCAAAATGCGGAATTTTATCTGCGCGACTTCACGGACTCTCCACTCTTTACTTGTTAGATTATCCTGCATTAAACATTAATTTGATGAATTATAAGGATTAATTTATTTTTGTGGTGCGGTAGTGAAAATCATTGCTAACAGCATGGAAATAAATTGCGTGATGCGTCACAAATAATCAAATGCAATCTTGTGGTGATTATTTGTGATTAATAGAGTGATGGCACCAACCGCACAGGGATTGCCCCTTGTGTTCTCATTTCTGGAGAGAGTTATGGAGATCCTCTACAACGTCTTTACCGTTTTCTTTAATCAGGTAATGACCAACGCCCCGCTGTTGCTGGGTATCGTGACGTGCCTGGGGTACATCCTGCTGCGCAAAAGCGTCAGCGTGATTATTAAAGGCACCATCAAAACCATTATCGGTTTCATGCTGTTGCAGGCGGGGTCAGGCATTCTGACCAGCACGTTTAAGCCGGTCGTCGCCAAAATGTCGGAAGTGTATGGCATCAACGGCGCTATCTCTGATACCTACGCCTCAATGATGGCGACCATCGATCGCATGGGTGATGCCTATAGCTGGGTGGGATATGCGGTGCTACTCGCGCTGGCGCTGAACATCATTTACGTGCTCCTGCGCCGCATTACCGGCATTCGCACCATCATGCTCACCGGGCACATCATGTTCCAGCAGGCGGGGCTGATCGCGGTTTCTCTCTATATCTTCGGTTACCCAATGTGGACCACGATTATCTGCACCGCGGTGCTGGTCTCGCTCTACTGGGGTATCACCTCCAACATGATGTACAAGCCAACGCAGATCGTGACCGACGGCTGTGGCTTCTCCATCGGTCACCAGCAGCAGTTTGCTGCCTGGATTGCCTATAAAGTTGCGCCGTACCTGGGCAAAAAAGAGGAGAGTGTCGAAGACCTCAAACTGCCTGGATGGTTGAATATCTTCCACGACAACATCGTCTCAACGGCGATTGTGATGACCCTCTTTTTCGGCGCCATTCTGCTCTCTTTCGGCATTGACGTCGTGCAGGCGATGGCGGGTAAAACCCACTGGACGGTCTATATCCTGCAGACCGGTTTCTCCTTCGCGGTAGCGATTTTCATCATCACTCAGGGCGTGCGTATGTTCGTCGCCGAGCTGTCGGAAGCCTTTAACGGCATCTCTCAGCGCCTGATCCCTGGTGCGGTACTGGCGATTGACTGTGCGGCTATCTATAGCTTTGCGCCAAACGCCGTCGTCTGGGGCTTTATGTGGGGCACCATCGGCCAGTTGATTGCGGTGGGCATCCTGGTGGGCTGCGGCTCCTCAATCCTGATCATTCCGGGCTTTATCCCGATGTTCTTCTCCAACGCCACCATTGGTGTGTTTGCGAACCACTTCGGCGGCTGGCGCGCGGCGCTCAAGATCTGTCTGGTGATGGGCATGGTGGAAATCTTCGGTTGCGTGTGGGCGGTCAAGCTCACCGGTATGAGCGCCTGGATGGGCATGGCTGACTGGTCAATTCTGGCACCGCCGATGATGCAGGGCTTTGCCTCCGTCGGTCTGGCCTTTATGGCCGTCATCATCCTGATTGCTCTGGCTTATATGTTCTTCGCTGGCCGTTCGCTGCGAGCTGAAGAAGATGCGGAAAAACAAACAGCAGAAGTGTCTGCTCATTAAGGAGTTTCGATTATGACCGTACGTATCCTGGCTGTGTGTGGCAATGGGCAAGGTAGCTCCATGATCATGAAGATGAAAGTGGACCAGTTTTTGACCCAGTCAAACATCGACCACACGGTGAACAGCTGCGCAGTGGGTGAATACAAAAGTGAACTGAACGGCGCGGACATCATCATCGCTTCAACTCATATTGCCGGTGAGATTAGCGTGTCGGGCAACAAATATGTGGTAGGCGTGCGCAACATGCTGTCGCCTGCGGATTTCGGGCCAAAACTGCTGGAAGTGATCAAAGAACACTTCCCACAAGACGTGAAGTAAGGACGCCACATGAAACTACGTGATTCGCTGGCAGAGAATAACGCCATCCTTTTACAGGCCGACGCCAGCACCTGGCAGGAAGCGGTGAAGCTGAGTGTGGATCTGCTGGTTAAAGCGGACGTTGTCGAGCCGCGCTATTACCAGGCCATTCTGGATGGCGTGGCGCAGCACGGCCCCTATTTCGTGATTGCGCCGGGCCTGGCCATGCCGCACGGCCGCCCGGAAGAGGGCGTCAAGAAAACCGGTTTTGCACTGGTGACGCTGAAAACGCCGCTGGTGTTCAACCACGAAGATAACGACCCGGTCGACATTCTCATCACCATGGCGGCCGTTGATGCCAACACCCACCAGGAGGTGGGCATCATGCAGATCGTCAACCTGTTTGATGACGAAGCCAATTTTGACCGTTTACGCGCCTGCCGCACCGCGCAGGAAGTGCTGGATTTAATTGATAACGCCACTGCGGCGGCCGTTTAAGAGGAATTGAACATGTCATTACCAATGTTGCAAGTTGCGCTGGATAACCAGACGCTGTCTCACGCTTACGAAACCACCCGCCTGATTGCGGAAGAGGTGGATATCATCGAAGTGGGGACCATTCTGTGCGTGGGCGAAGGTGTGCGCGCCGTTCGTGACCTGAAAGCGCTCTATCCGCACAAAATCGTGCTGGCGGATGCCAAGATTGCTGACGCAGGCAAAATCCTTTCCCGCATGTGCTTTGAAGCCAACGCCGACTGGGTCACCGTGATCTGCTGTGCGGATATCAACACCGCCAAAGGCGCGCTGGACGTGGCAAAAGAGTTTAACGGCGACGTGCAGATTGAACTGACCGGCTTCTGGACCTGGGAGCAGGCGCAGGAGTGGCGCGATGCGGGCATCCAGCAGGTGGTGTATCACCGCAGCCGCGATGCGCAAGCCGCAGGCGTGGCGTGGGGCGAAGCGGATATCAGCGCGATTAAGCGTCTGGCGGATATGGGCTTCAAAGTCACCGTCACCGGTGGCCTGGCGCTGGAAGATCTGCCGCTGTTCCAGGGCATCCCTATTCACGTCTTTATCGCTGGCCGCAGCATTCGCGACGCGGCATCTCCGGTGGAAGCTGCGCGTCAGTTCAAACGCTCAATCGCTCAGCTTTGGGGTTAAGGAGCGGGTATGTTGTCAAAACAGGTCCCGCTTGGCATTTATGAAAAGGCACTCCCTGCAGGGGAGTGCTGGCTGGAGCGGTTACGGCTGGCAAAACAGCTGGGTTTCGATTTTGTCGAAATGTCCGTGGATGAGACGGATGTGCGCCTTTCTCGCCTGGACTGGAGTCGCGAGCAGCGCCTGGCGCTGGTGGGCGCCATTGCCGAAACCGGCGTGCGCGTGCCGTCCATGTGTCTGAGCGCCCACCGCCGTTTTCCGCTCGGCAGTGAAGACGATGCCGTGCGCGCTGAAGGGCTGGAGATCATGCGCAAAGCCATTCGTTTTGCGCAGGATGTCGGCATCCGCGTGATCCAGCTGGCGGGTTACGACGTCTACTATCAGGAAGCCAACGACGAAACGCGCCGTCGTTTCCGTGACGGCCTGAAAGAGAGCGTTGAGATGGCAAGCCGCGCGCAGGTCACGCTGGCGATGGAGATCATGGACTACCCGTTGATGAACTCCATCAGCAAGGCGCTGGGCTATGCGCACTATCTGAATAACCCCTGGTTCCAGCTTTATCCGGATATCGGCAATCTGTCGGCCTGGGATAACGACGTGCAGATGGAGCTGCAGGCGGGCATCGGGCATATCGTGGCGGTGCACGTCAAAGATACCCGCCCTGGCGTGTTTAAAAACGTACCGTTCGGCACCGGGGTGGTGGATTTCGAACGGTGCTTCGAGACGCTCAAACAGACAGGGTATTGCGGGCCTTATCTGATTGAGATGTGGAGCGAAACGTCAGACGATCCGGCTGCGGAAGTGGCAAAAGCGCGGGACTGGGTGCGCGAGCGTATGGCGCGCGCGGGGTTACTGGAGGCTGAACATGCTTAAGCTGAAACAGCAGGTCTTTGAGGCCAATATGGATCTGCCGCGCTATGGCCTGGTAACGTTCACCTGGGGCAACGTGAGCGCCATCAACCGTGAACAAGGTCTGGTTGTGATCAAGCCGAGCGGCGTGACGTATGAAACCATGAAAGCGGACGATATGGTGGTGGTCGACCTCGAAGGAAACGTCGTTGAGGGCAAATGGCGTCCTTCTTCTGATACGGCGACCCATCTGGCGCTGTACCAGCGTTATCCATCGCTGGGTGGCGTTGTGCATACCCACTCCACGCACGCCACCGCCTGGGCACAGGCGGGGCTGGCGATTCCGGCGCTGGGAACAACGCATGCGGACTACTTCTTTGGCGACATCCCCTGCACGCGCGCATTAACGCAGGCTGAAGTAGAAGGGGAGTACGAACGCAACACCGGCAAGGTGATTATTGAAACGCTGGGTGAAACTGA
Source organism: Enterobacter sp. 725m/11 (assembly GCF_011683705.1). NCBI lineage: Bacteria > Pseudomonadati > Pseudomonadota > Gammaproteobacteria > Enterobacterales > Enterobacteriaceae > Enterobacter > Enterobacter sp. 725m/11. Next base: position 30,619 of record NZ_JAAQOK010000051.1, read on the forward strand.
ACCGCTGCATACGCCGGGTATTGTGGTCTATCAGCACGGCCCGTTCGCCTGGGGAAAAGATGCCCACGACGCCGTTCATAATGCGGTTGTCATGGAGGAAGTGGCGCGCATGGCGTGGATTGCCCGCGACATTAATCCACAGCTTCAGGGCATTGACGATTACCTGATGAACAAGCATTTCATGCGCAAGCACGGCCCGAATGCCTACTACGGGCAGAAGTGAATAAGTGCTCTGGAATACCGAAAAACAGTTGTAACCGGTGGTATTCCGGAGCCATTCACAAAAAAAGCCCCCGGACAGGGGGCAACGTCAACTATGGCTATGTTCTCGTTGTTGGCTTTCCTGGTGCTAGCGTTAAGGGTTACCGGTAGATATCTGCACTGGCGTGCATATTGCCGTTGCTGCCGGGCTCACGGGTTAACATCACGTGGTAATAGGTTGCGCCCTGGGCATCGGTCTCTTCATTTAGTGCCCGATCTGCTTCGCTTTCAGTGGCGAAATTATGA
>NZ_JAAQOK010000052.1:0-30804 GCF_011683705.1 Enterobacter sp. 725m/11
GGATCAATATTACACCAGCAATTGTTGAGTTTTTATTAAGTAATGGGAATGCTGTTTCAATTCTTGAGCGTTATCCGTTTCTTGAGTTTACTGTTAATGAGAACTATCCAGGTTTAAATAACGGAAAGGACGATCTGCAGCTGGCAAGAATGGCGATCCATTTTCCGCTGGTGCTGGCAAACTTTGGAGCCGGTGCTGCATCGCTCAAGGCCGTCTATGATGGATTATTTAAACGGGTTATTCTTGATAAAGGATTCATTCAGCAGCGTGCTTCTGAGCTTTCTTTCGAGCCTTTTATGCGCGCGATCCTCTGGCAAATAACGCCGCACTGCCAGTCGGTGATCGTCTCCGGCATTGACGACCACGGTTTGCTGCAGCGCGTTCTGTCCTTCAATTTTGGTGCCATGCAGGGTGCGCTCTGGCCAGCCGTCTCGGCGGAGCACGTCACGACGCTGGTTCAGCAGCGATAACCCTGCCTTTCGCCCGTGTTTAAGTCCGGGTAAACCCTCTACACTAAAGGCAGGAGGACTTATGACCCTGTCTTTTACTGCTCACTGGCATGACGAGTTGCCTGGCTTTTACACCGCACTCAAACCAACACCGTTACATAATTCACGTCTTATCTGGCATAACGATCGGCTGGCCGATGAGCTGGCCATTCCGCCCGATCTGTTTCAGCGTTCAGACAGTGCTGGCGTCTGGGGAGGCGAGACGCTTCTCCCCGGTATGCAGCCTCTGGCTCAGGTCTATAGCGGACACCAGTTTGGCGTCTGGGCGGGGCAGCTGGGTGACGGCAGGGGGATCCTGCTCGGCGAACAACGGCTTCCCAACGGGGAGACGGTTGACTGGCATCTGAAAGGCGCAGGTCTTACCCCTTACTCACGAATGGGCGACGGGCGCGCGGTATTGCGGTCAACGATACGCGAAAGTCTGGCATCCGAAGCGATGCATGCGCTGGGGATTCCCACCACCCGCGCGCTGTCGATCGTCACCAGCGACACGCCGGTGACGCGCGAAACGGTGGAAAAGGGGGCGATGCTGATGCGCATTGCGCAAAGCCATCTCCGCTTTGGTCATTTTGAGCACTTTTACTATCGCCGCGAGCCGGACAAGGTTCGCCAGCTCGCGGACTTCGCCATTCGCCACCACTGGGCGCATCTGCAGGATGAGGCGGATAAATACGTTCTCTGGTTCCGGGACGTGGTTGCCCGTACCGCCACGATGATTGCGCGCTGGCAAACGGTGGGCTTTGCTCACGGGGTGATGAACACGGACAATATGTCGATTCTCGGCCTGACCTTTGATTACGGTCCGTTTGGTTTCCTGGACGATTATCAGCCGGGGTATATCTGCAACCATTCCGACTATCAGGGGCGTTACAGCTTTGATAATCAGCCGGCGGTTGGGCTGTGGAACCTCCAGCGGCTTGCACAAACCTTATCGCCGTTTATCGACGTTGATGCCCTGAACGATGCGCTCGACAGCTATCAGGACCTTTTGCTGCGGGAATACGGCACGCTGATGCGTAACAAGCTGGGGCTGATGACCCAGGAGAAGGGCGACAACGACATCCTCAACGGCCTGTTTGCCCTGATGGCGCGTGAAGGGAGCGATTACACCCGCACCTTCCGAATGCTGAGCCAGACGGAGCAGCACAGCGCCGCCTCGCCGCTGCGCGACGAGTTTATTGACCGTCAGGTGTTTGACGACTGGTTTGCACAGTACCGCACGCGGCTGCAGCAGGAGCAGCTAGACGACGCTACCCGTCAGGCGCAGATGAACGCAGCGAATCCCGCGATGGTATTACGCAACTGGCTGGCGCAGCGGGCGATTGAGCAGGCAGAGCAGGGGGAGTACGACGAGCTACACCGTCTGCACCTGGCGTTGCGTACGCCGTTTGCCGACCGGGATGATGATTACGTCAGCCGCCCGCCCGACTGGGGCAAGCGGCTGGAGGTCAGCTGCTCAAGCTAGCGATTTTAGCCGGGCGGCGGCGTTGCCTTACCCGGCCTGTTCATCACTGAGCAACCCAGCCGCCATCCATATTCCACGCAGCGCCGCGAACGTTCACGGCGCCGTCGCTGCACAAAAACAGCGCCAGCTCGCCCAGCTGTTCCGGGGTAACAAACTCCCCTGAAGGCTGTTTCTCCGCCAGAAGCTGTTCGCGAGCCTGCTCCGGCGGTACGCCGTCCGCGATACGTTTGTCGATTTGCTGCTGCACCAGCGGGGTCAGTACCCAGCCGGGGCAAATAGTATTGGCGGTAATACCCGTGCGGGCGGTTTCCAGCGCCAGGGATTTGGTAAAGCCCACCACGCCGTGCTTGGCCGCAACGTAGGCCGATTTCTCTTTCGACGCGACCAGCCCGTGAACGGAGGCGATATTGATGACGCGCCCCCAGTTTTTATCCCGCATGGTCGGCAGCGCCAGCCGGCTGGTGTGAAACACCGCGGAAAGATTAATGGCGATAATGTCGTTCCATTTCTCTACCGGGAAGGCGTCAACCGGAGCCACGTGCTGGATCCCGGCGTTGTTCACAAGAATGTCCACGCCGCCAAACTGCGATTCGGCGTAGCGCATCATGGCCTCAATCTGCAATACGTCCCGCAGATCCGCATCGTGATAGCCCGGCTTTTTGCCCAGTTGCGCAATCTCTTCCCGTGCCGATGCGCTGTCGCCGAAGCCGTTGAGGATCAGCTGCGCGCCCGCCTTCGCCAGCACGCGGGCGATCCCCAGACCAATGCCGCTGGTTGAGCCGGTGACCAGGGCGGTTTTACCGTTCAGATTCATTTTTCTCTCCTTACACAATGCCGGTCAGATAGAACACGGCAATGACAAAAAGTACTGCCAGACTTTTAATGATGGTGATAGCGAAAATGCCGCCGTAGGCCTGGCGATGGCTCAGGCCGGTGATAGCCAGCAGAGTAATCACCGCCCCGTTATGGGGAAGGGTATCCATCCCGCCGCTCGCCATCGAGGCCACGCGGTGCAGCACCTCGAGCGGGATATTGGCCGCATGGGCGGCGGCGACAAACGAGTCGGACATGGCGGCAAGGGCAATACTCATCCCGCCGGACGCCGAACCGGTGATCCCCGCGAGCACGGTCACGCTGATGGCCTCATTTAGCAGCGGATTCGGAATGGCCGCCAGCGCTTTGGATAACACCAGGAACCCAGGCAGCGCCGCGATAACCGCGCCGAAACCGTATTCCGAGGCGGTATTCATCGCCGCCAGAATGGCTCCGCTCACCGCCGTTCGGCTGCCTTCAGCCAGACGCCCCCGGATATTGCGAAAGCCAAAAATCAGCACCAGCACGATACCGGCGATCAGCGCCGCCTCCACGGCCCAGATGGCGGTGATCTTGCCCACCTCGGTCACAATCGGTTTCGCCAGGCCGGGCAGGGTAAGCTCGTGACTCACGCCGTACCAGCCGGGGATCCAGCGGGTAAACAGCAGGTTCAGTATGCCCACCACCAGCAGCGGGGAGATAGCAATCAGCGGATGCGGGAGATTAATGTTATCCGGCGTCTCGGGTTCATTTTTCAGATCCGTGCCGTAACCCTCGTTGTTGCTGAGCGCCTTACGCCGCTGGCGCTCCAGCCAGAGCAGGCCAAAGACGATAATAAACAGAGAGCCGATAAGCCCCAGCCACGGGGCCGCCCAGGCGTTCGTGCCGAAGAAGCTGGTGGGGATGATATTCTGGATCTGCGGCGTGCCGGGCAGGGCGTCCATGGTAAACGAGAATGCCCCCAGCGCCACGGTGGCCGGGATCAGCCGTTTAGGGATACCGCTCTGGCGAAACAGCTCGGCGGCAAACGGGTACACCGCAAACGCCACCACGAACAGCGAAACGCCGCCGTAGGTTAACAGCGCGCATACCAGGACAATCACCGGGATGGCGTGTCGACGCCCGAGGATCTGGATTGCGGCGGCGACGATGGAGCGTGAGAAGCCGGAAAGCTCAATCAGCTTGCCAAACACTGCACCCAGCAGGAACACCGGGAAGTAGAGCTTGACGAAGCCCACCATCTTTTCCATAAACAGGCCGGTAAACGTCGGGCCGACGGCACCCGGATCGGTCAGCAGCACGGCACCGAGCGCCGCGATCGGCGCAAACAAAATAACGCTGTATCCGCGGTAGGCCGCCAGCATCAGCAGTGCCAGCGCCGCCAGGGCTATTAACACACTCATTATGACTCCTCACTTTACTTATTATTCGGGTACCAACGAGAGGTTTAACGCTCGACGGTCAGGGCAATGCCTTGTCCGCCGCCTACGCACAGGGTGACGAGCCCTTTTTTAACGTCACGGCGCTGCATTTCGTACAGCAGGGTCACGAGGATTCGGCAGCCGGAAGCACCAATCGGATGGCCCAGGGCGATGGCACCGCCGTTAACGTTGACCTTGTGCTCATCCCAGCCGAGCTGCTGGCCCACCGCCAGCGCCTGGGCGGCAAAGGCTTCATTGGCTTCAATGAGGTCCACCTCGTCGAGCGTCCAGCCCGCCCGCGCCAGCGCCGTCCGGCAGGCGCTGACCGGGCCCATGCCCATTACTGACGGGTCAACGCCCGTCACGGCGTAACTCACGATGCGGCCAAGGACAGGCAATCCGCTCTCCCGCGCTTTTTCCTCGCTCATCAGCAGCACCGCGGCGGCACCGTCGTTGAGCGTGGAGGCATTCCCCGCCGTGACGGTACCTTCCTCGTGCAAAAAGGCGGGGCGCAACTGCGCAAGCTGCTCTGCAGTCGTGCCTGGTCGGGGCTGTTCGTCACGATCAATAACCAGCGGCGGCTTTTTACCCTGTTTCACCGTCACCGGCGCTATCTCGGCGTCAAGCCGGCCGGACTCAATGGCGGACGCCGCTTTTTGCTGCGAGCGGGCGGCGAAGGCGTCCTGCTGCTCGCGGGAAATGTCATACTCGCGGGCGACGTTTTCAGCGGTGATCCCCATGTGGTAATCGTTGAATGCATCCCACAGGCCGTCGGTAATCATGCTGTCCTTGAGGCCGGCATGCCCGAAACGCAGCCCGGCACGTGCGCCGTCCAGCAGATACGGGGCGTTGCTCATGCTCTCCTGACCGCCGGCGATAACCATCTCCGCGTCGCCGCAGCGGATCGCCTGGGCGGCGAGCTGGACCGCTTTTAAGCCCGCGCCGCACACCAGGTTGACGGTGGTCGCCGGCGTGCTGACGGGCAATCCGGCGCCGATGGCCGTCTGGCGGGCGGGGTTTTGCCCGCATCCGGCCGTCAGAACCTGGCCGAAAATCAGTTCGTTTACCTGTTCGGCGCTGAGACCACGGTTCTCCAGCAGGTGCCGTACCGTGACGGCCCCAAGCTCAACCGCAGAAAGGGACGAGAGCGATCCGCGAAAACTGCCAATGGGGGTTCGCGTTGCCCCGACAATCATGACCTTTTTCATGCTGACCCCTCAGGTGAAGCGCATCTCGCGCACGTCGTCCGCCACAATGATTTTCCCTGCCGTTTTACACACGATCTCGTCAATACTGACGCCCGGGGCGTATTCCCGCACAATGAACGCGCCGTCCTGAATTTCCAGCAGCGCGAGATCGGTCAGGACCCGACGGATACAGCCCGCGCCCGTGAGCGGCAGCGTGCAGCGCGGCAGCAGCTTCGACTCACCGCTCTTTGAGGCGTGGGTCATCACCACAATGATGTTCTGCGCCCCGGCAACGAGATCCATCGCGCCGCCCATGCCCTTCACCATCTTTCCAGGGATCATCCACGAGGCGATGTTGCCCTCCACGTCCACTTCAAATGCGCCCAGCACGGTCAGGTCCACGTGGCCGCCGCGGATCATGGCAAACGACTGGGCCGAGTCGAAAATGGCCGCGCCGGTCCGCGCGGTCACGGTCTGTTTACCGGCGTTGATCATGTCAGGATCAAGGGTCTGCTCGTCGGGAAAAGCCCCCATCCCCAGCAGGCCGTTTTCCGACTGCAGCATCACGTCCATCCCGTCCGGAATGTAGTTCGCCACCAGGGTAGGGATGCCGATCCCCAGGTTGACGTAATAACCGTCGCGCAGCTCGCGGGCGACGCGCATGGCCATCTGTTCACGGGTTAACATCGTCACACTCCTTGCGCGCGCAGGGTGCGCTGCTCAATGCGTTTTTCAAACTGGCCGACAATCAGCCTGTCGACGTAAATTCCCGGGGTGTGAATGGCCGACGGGGGCAGTTCACCCGGCGGAACAATCTCTTCCACCTCCACCACCGTGATCCGGCCCGCCGTTGCCATAAGCGGATTAAAGTTTTGCGCGGTATGGCGATAGATGACGTTGCCGTACCAGTCCGCTTTCCAGCCCTTGATCAGCGCGAAATCGCCGACGATCGCCTCCTCGAGGATGTAGTGCTTGCCCGCGAACTGGCGCACGTCCTTGCCGGTCGCCACGGGCGTGCCGTAGCCGGTGGCCGTATAAAACGCCGGAATACCGGCCCCGCCCGCGCGCACCTTTTCCGCCAGCGTGCCCTGCGGCGTAAGCTCAATTTCCAGCTCGCCGCTCAGCACCTGCTGCTCAAACAGCGCGTTCTCGCCGACGTAAGAGGCCACCACTTTGCGAACCTGCCGCGTTTCGAGCAGTATCCCCAGGCCGAATCCATCCACGCCGCAGTTGTTTGACACCACGGTCAAATCTCTCACCTGACGGCGCCGGACCTCCGCAATCAGGTTCTCCGGAATGCCGCACAGGCCGAAGCCGCCCGCCAGCAAGGTCATTCCGTCCGTCAGCCCGTCCAGCGCCTGCGCATAGCTGCCGACGCGCTTATCCAGTCCTGCCATAGTCATCCCTCCCGTTAACCGTGCCGGTATCATTAGGGGCGGCGACTCATTTGTTAATTTTGAATTTGTGACCCACTCATTTGGTTTTCTTATTAATTTCCTGTTAACTAATTCTTTTCAATTAGTTAACAGGATGAAAAATGAGAATGAGTGTCAAACAGTTACGCGCGTTTTTAGCGGTAGCTCACACTCTCAATTTCGCGCACGCCAGCGAACGCTTAAATCTCTCCCAGCCGGCCCTGAGCCTGACGATTAAAAGTCTGGAAGACGCGCTCGGCGGCCCGCTGCTGCAGCGGAGCACGCGCAAGGTTGCCCTCACGCAGGAAGGGGAGACGTTTCTGCCGATGGCGCGGCAGCTGCTTGCCGACTGGGATAATGTGGAGGAGGCGATGCACCAGTGCTTTACCCTGCAGCGCGGCAAAATCTCGGTCGCGGCGATGCCGTCATTTGCCGCCAACGTTTTACCGGAGGTGCTCAAGGCGTTTCGCGATCGCCACGCCGGGATCAACGTCACCGTGCATGACGTCATTAACGAGCAGGTGATTGAGATGGTGCGGGAAGGGCGGGTTGAGATGGGGATCGCCTTTGAGCCGGCCCCCACGCACAACCTGCTGTTTACGCCGCTGGGGCTCGACAGGTTTGTCGCCATTGTGCCGAAGGACTCCGCGCTGGCGGGCAAAAAGCGGCTGGCCTGGGAAGAGCTACTGACGCTGGATTTTATTACCCTGCAGCGCCCGTCGGCGGTACGTCTGATGATGGAGGAGGAGCTGGCCCGAAGCGGCAGAAAGCTGGACGTGGCGCTGGAGAGTCATCAGCTGGTGACGGTAGGTCGCATGGTCGCCAGCGGGCTGGGCGGCAGTGCCGTACCGGCGCTCTGCGAAGCGCAGATGACGGCGCTGGGCGCGGTCTGTATACCGCTGGATAATCCGCCCATTGAAAAGTGCATCGGAGCAATCCATCCGGGGCACACGCAGCTCTCTAAAGCGGCGCATGCCCTGCTGGAAACGCTGAAGGATTTTTACCAGCCCGCTCACTGGGCGAGAAATACCTGCGGTACGGGGTGATCCGGATGGCTGCCGACGCGCACCTGTGCGCCGTACCAGCGCGCCAGCGTCCCGGCCTGCAGCACGTCCTCCGGTGTGCCACTGGAGACCAGCCTGCCGTTGTGCAACAGCAGAATGCGATCCGCCCACAGCGCCGCCAGATTGAGATCGTGCAGCACCACGCACACGTGGAGATGACCCCGACGGGTCAGGGATCTCATCAGGCGCAGCAGATGCTGCTGGTGGTAGAGATCCAGCGCGGAGGTGGGCTCATCAAGAAACAGCCAGCCGCGCGGGGCTCCGTCGCACCAGAGCTGGGCCAGCGCGCGGGCGAGCTGGATCCGCTGCTGCTCGCCGCCGGATAGCGTTGAATAGCGTCTGCCCGCCAGCGGTAGACAGCCCGTTATCGCCATCACTTCCTCAACTACCGACGCTTCAGGGGAGCGAGTCCAGGGTGCGCGTCCCATACCGACCACCGCGTCCACCGGCCAGTCGAATCCGGGCTGTGTATTCTGGCGCATCACCGCCCGGTAGCGCGCGAGAGTATCCGGCGGCCAGTCCGCAAGCGGCGTCCCGGCCAGAGTGCAGCGTCCGCTTGCTGGCTTGAGATAACCGGTAAGCAGCCGCAATAACGTCGATTTCCCGGCACCGTTCGGTCCAATCAGGGCGACCAGCTCACCCTGAGAGAGGGTAAGCGACACATCATCGATCAGCGTCCGCTGACCGGCGTGAAAGAAGATTTTCTCTGCACAATAGCGTTCAGCCATGCGTACCTCCGCGACGAAAGATAAGCCACAGGAACCACGGCGCGCCGAGAAGGCTGGTCAATAACCCGACGGGCATCTCCGCCGGAGAGACCAGGGTGCGCGCCAGCGTGTCGGCAACCAGCAGCAGCAGCGCACCGGCCAGCACCGAGCCGGGTACGACGGCCCGGTGGTCGGCCCCCAGCCACATGCGCATCAGGTGCGGCACCACAAGGCCAATAAAGCCGATCACGCCGCTGACGGCTACCGCCGCGGCAACCAGCAGGGCGCTGCACAGCAGCAGGATCCGCTGTACCATCGCGACATCCACCCCGAGATAGTGCGCCTCTTCATCGCCCAGCTGCAGCAGGTTGAGCGGGGCGGCCAGCCGCCAGATAATCAGCACCGCGGGCACCATCAGCGACGTTACCGCCAGCAGGGTGGACCACTGCGCCTGCCCGAGGCTGCCCATTCCCCAGAGGGAAAGCTGGCGAAGCTGGGCATCGTTGCTGAGCCATGAGAGCACCCCAACGGCCGCGCCGCACAGGGCGTTGATGGCGATCCCCACCAGCAGCAGGCGGGACAGGGAGCCGTGACGCTGCTGGCTGAGCAGGAAGATAATAACGGTTGCGGCCAGCGCGCCGAGGAACGCCGCGAGCATCGGGGCATACAGCATCAGCAGGGCAGGTAACGCGGCGGGAATGACCACCCACAGCGCCACCGCCAGCGCCGCGCCGCTGCTGATCCCCAGCAGACCCGGGTCTGCCAGCGGGTTGCGGAACAGCCCCTGCATCACACAGCCGGCCAGCGCCAGCGCTCCGCCAATCACCAGCGCCAGCAGTACGCGGGGCAGGCGAATGGTAAGCCAGATCTGACGCATGGCCTCATCGCTGCCGCTCCACAGCAGGCTGACCGGCAGGTGCAGTGCCCCAAACCCGGTCGCGGTGAGCGTCATGATGCTCAGGATCGCGGCCAGCATCCACAACGACAAGGCGATCCGCCGGGACATCAGGGCAGTTGCTCCGCTTTGGCGCGCAGCTGCTGGATGGCATCCGGCGTTCGCACGCTGAAGCCCAGCAGCGCCATATCATCAATCGCCAGCACCTGCCTGTTCCGTCCCGCCGGGGTTTGCGCCAGACCGGGCAGCTTCCACAGGTTTTCTTCGCCGCCCAGCGCGTTCACGCCGTCCTGCGAAATCACCACCAGATCGGGCTGGCTGGCAATGACCCCTTCCTGAGACAGCGGCTGATAGCGGGTGAATCCCTGCATCGCGTTCTGCAGCCCGGCTGCACGGATGGCAGCGTCTGCGCCGGTCTGCTGCCCGGCGGCCATTGCGGTCATTCCCCCGTGGTTGAGGATAAACAGCACCCGCTTGTTGAGGGGAGCGGAGGGCAGGGCCGCCAGCGCCTGACGCAGCGTGTGGCGCAGGGCTTCCCCCTCGGCTTCATGGTGCGTAGCGTTGGCAATCACCCGAACCTTTTCGTCAATGACGCTCAGGTCGTTGCGGCCGGGAACGGTTACTACCCTGACGTGACTTTGTTCGACCTGCTTCAACGCCAGAGACGGCTGCGCCTGGTCGCTGGCCAGCACCAGCGTGGGGCGCATGGACAAAATGCCTTCGGCGTTAAGCTGGCGTAAATATCCCACGTCAGGTAGATCGTTTGCCGCCTGCGGCCACTGACTGGTGCTGTCGCGCGCGACCAGCGAAGACTGCGCGCCAAGCGCGTAGACAATCTCCGTCACGTCGCCGCCAAGGGCGACAATTTTCTCCTGCGCGGCGGCAAACGCCACCAGAGGCAGGGCGCTCAGCAGGGCTAACCACGTTTTCATGCGGCCAGCCCTTTTGGCGTCAGGGCGTCAATCTGGCTGCGCCACTGGCTCTGCTCCGGCTCACCTTCGGTACGCTGGCCGTAAAGCTGGGCGATTTGCGTGCCGTCGGCGGCAAACAGCTCCAGGCTCGTGACGTGGCCGTCAGCCGTGGGCTTGCGCGTCACCCAGCTCTCTGCGATCGTCTCCTCCAGCAGATGCAGGGTAAAGGCAGGGTTAAAGACGTTCAGCCAGCCTTTCATCGGCACGACTTTTTCCACCGCGCCGGTGAATATCTGCACGCAGCCGCGGTTGCCGACGAAGACCATGATTTCGTTGCCGTCCCGGCGTGCCGCTTCCAGCAGCTGTGCCAGCGCGCTGTTCTCCACCTTACAGGCCAGGTCGTCGCCCACCAGGCGAAACGCCTGCTGACGGCTGAGATTGTGGCGCTTGAGCAGGCTGAAGAACTGATGCACGTCGGTCATGGCGCGCCACTCCTTGTCCACGAGAGCGGCATCCGCGTTTTCGGCGTGAGCCGGGACATCCCCAGCGCTCAGTTCAAGCGGCGGGTTATCGGCAAAGATAAAGCGGGTCAGCACGTCGCCCCAGGCGGCGAGGTCGGTGTTGTCCGTGGTGTAGACCTTCAGCACCGCATCGCCCTGACGATCGAAGAACTGAATGCTCTGTCGCTCGCCGCGGGCGGTGGTTTCGCTGAGGTGAAACGCGCTCGCCCACTGGTTGAGGAACAGGCGCAGATCCAGCGCGCGCGGGTTCAGCACCAGCCCGGCGTGGCCGTTCAGGTGCTGGTTGGTGAAGCTGCCCACCTGCTCGTGAACGGCATACTCGTTGCGGCAGATGCACTTGGTTTCACCCACGGCCTCCAGCGCGCCCAGGATATCGCGGATTTCGCCGCGCAGTCGCCAGGCATCATGGCCCACGCGGGAAAAGGTCAGCTCCGCTTCGCTGATGTTCATTAACCCTGCGATGTCTCGCGCATACTTACCCGGATTTTCTTCTTTTAGCTCAAGCCAGCGTGCGTAGTGATGCATTGTCTTATCCTTCTGAAGAGTGGCCCCGAAGGGAATTACCACTGATAGCTTACGAAAATCTTGCCGTTACGACCGTCCTGCGGAATACCCTGCGGAGACCAGTACTCCTTATCGAAGGCGTTGCCGAGCACCAGCGTGGTGGTGACGCCCTTGAGCTGCTCCTGGCCCTTATAGCTGACGTAGAAATCGTTAACCGCATAGCCCGGCTGCTTGCTGTAGCTGCTGCTGACGTGGGTTGAGCGATCGGCAAAGGTGCCGATCCAGCCCACGGAGAAACCGCTTTGCGCCACCGGAACGTCCAGCTTGCTGGTGACGGTATCCGGGTTAATGCTGGAGATGTACTCGCCCGTATCGGTGTCTTTCCCGCGGGTGCGGTTATAGGCCACGTCGAGGCTAAACAGATCGGCCGAGTATTTTGCCATCATGTCCCAGCCCCAGATTTTTGCGTCGGGTACGTTGTACGACATGGTGGTCGCGGCGGCAAAATCGACGGTTGTGGAGATATAGTCTTTGGCTTTGGTATCGAAATAGCTGGCTTTAAACTCCAGCGCATCGTTGGCAAGCATCAGATCGTCAAAGCGCAGGCCAAAACCAAACTCCTGCGTTTCGTTGGTTTCCGGGCGCAGGTTCGGGTTCGGCACCCAGTAGTTGGTGTAGAAGCGGCCAATGGAGAAGTGTTTGGCGTCATTATACATCTCACCCATGGTCGGCGCGCGGAAGGCCTGCGCGTAAGATCCGAACAGCATCAGCCAGTCGGTCGGGCTGACGGTCAACCCGGCGCGGGAGGACCATTTATCGGCGTTGACGTCATCGTAGCCATTGCTGCTGCCGCGGTAGTTGTCATACCGCGTGCCGCCCAGCAAGGTGATCGGCAGATCGCGCAGGGTGATTTCATCCTGCAGCCAGCCGGAGCTGAAGTCGATTTTCGCCTCCGGGAAGCCGGTCGTGGACCCGCCCGGACGCTGCTCCTGACGATAATATTCTCCGCCGTAGGTCAGCAGGTGAGAGGCAAAAGAGTCGCTGAACAGGCGGGTACGGTTTTCCACCTTGCCGCCTTTGGTGGTCTGCTTGCGGAACTCGCCGGTGCTGTCGATGTTCTGGGCATTAATGCGCGCTTCGGACCAGTAAACCTTCGCATCGGCGTTCAGCCAGTCGTATCCTTCCGGCGCAATGTGGTAGCCAACCTGCGCATCGCGCTGGATGGTGGAGCGGTCGGTCATCGGGTTGCTGCTATTGGCATCAGAGGTTTGCGGGTTTTTCGGCTCCTGCGCGGCATTGTTGTAGTAGCGCAGGGCGCCGCTCAGGGTCTGGGCCTGGTCGATTTTCCAGCTGCCTTTCGCCAGCATGTTATTGATGGATTCGTCGTTCGGCGCCGTCGCACCGTCGCTCTGGCGGATATCGCCGCGGTCGCGGCTGGACCACGATACCAGGCCGTCCAGGGTATCGGTACGGCCATAGGCGCTGGCCCCCAGGCCGAGGCTGTGGTCCCCCGTTGCGCCGGTACCAAACACGCGATAACCGCTGTTTTTGCCCGGTTCCAGCAGATCTTTGGCGTCAACGGTGTCATAGGAGATGACGCCACCCAGCGCGCCGCTGCCGTAGAGCAGCGCAGACGGACCGCGCACCACTTCAATACGTTTAATCAGCGCCGGATCGAGGAACGTGCTGTTGAGGTGCCCGGTGTCGGTACCCTGGCGCACGCCGTCGACCAGCACCAGAACGCCGCGGCGGTCATAGCCGCGCAGGTTAACGTCCTGACCGTTGGTGCGGCCGGTGCCGTCCAGCGTCAGACCGGGCACGTTGCGCAGCAGGTCGGCGGCAGAGCTGGCGGTCTGTTTTTCCGGGGCGGTGGCGTCAACCACGCTCACCATCATCGGGGCTTCGAAAGCGCTACGGGCGTTGCCTGTGGCGGTGACGGTTATTTCATCTGCGGCAGCAAACGCGGCGCCCGGCAGGGTGCTGACAATCGCCAGCGCCAGAAGGGACGGGCGTAAACGTGCGGTATGCAGGTGTAGCATAGCAACTCTCCATAAAGTATCGAAAGCGCTGGCTGCCTGGGGATCACCTGGGTGGCTGGCGAAAGTTTTGGTTTATTTTGTGAGGATCAGTTTTCCGGCATTCGTCTGGCGCAGCAGATACTGCTGGCCGTCATGCTCAATAATCACCCGGCCTTCCTCACCCAACAGGTTTTTGCTGTCGATGCGGCGATCGGTGGAAGCAGGGGATGGCGCTGTGTGTGTTTTTACTGGCGTTGCCGCGCTGTTATCGGTCGGTGACATAATGTTTATAAATAACAATCAATGTAACAATGATAATCATTATCAATAAACTGCAAATTCACGGCAAGCGTTTTTGTGAAAATTGTGTGACGGGATCAAATTCAGGGGGAGGCGATGCGGCCTGATGCCCTCACCCCAACCCTCTCCCACGGGGAGAGGAAGAAGGGCGCGAACCGTAGGTCGGGTAAGCGCAGCGCCACCCGACAATAACATCAGAAGCGAGAATCAACCGCAGCTGCCAGCTTCTCCAGCAGCAGCTCGCTGTCTTCCCAGCTCAGGCACGGGTCGGTGATCGACTGACCGTATACCATCTGCTGGCCGGCAACGATTTTCTGCGTGCCTTCTTTGATAAAGCTTTCGGCCATGATCCCGGCAACGGCGGTCGAGCCGCTGCGGATCTGCTGACAGACCTCATCGCAGACGTCCAGCTGGCGGCGATGCTGCTTCTGGCAGTTGCCGTGGCTGAAATCCACCACCAGATGTTCCGGCAGGTCGAATTCGGCCAGCGTTTCACAGGCGGCAGCGATGTCTTGTGCATGGTAATTAGGCTTCTTCCCGCCGCGCATAATGATATGCCCATACGGGTTACCGCTGGTCTGGTAGATGGTCATATGGCCGTTCTTGTCCGGCGACAGGAACATATGGCTGGCACGCGAGGCGCGAATCGCATCGACCGCAATCCGAGTGTTGCCGTCGGTCCCGTTTTTGAAGCCGACCGGACAGGAGAGGGCTGAGGCCATCTCGCGGTGGATTTGGCTTTCGGTAGTGCGCGCGCCAATCGCGCCCCAGCTGATCAGATCGGCGATAAACTGCCCGGTCACCATGTCGAGAAACTCGGTGGCCGTCGGCACGCCCAGCTCGTTGACCTGCAACAGCAGCTTCCGCGCCAGCTCAATGCCGTGGTTTACGCGATAGCTGCCATTAAGGTCAGGGTCGGAAATCAGCCCCTTCCAGCCCACCACGGTACGCGGTTTTTCAAAGTAGGTGCGCATCACAATCTCAAGGCGATGCTGGTATTTGTCCCGCAGCCCCTGGAGCCGTTTTGCATAATCCATCGCGGCATCCAGATCGTGGATGGAGCAGGGCCCAATCACCACCAGAAGACGCTTGTCTTCACCATTGAGGATTTTTTCAATGCGGCGGCGGGAGGCCGTCACATGTTCCGCGACCGCGGCGGAAACGGGGTGCCGCTCGGCCAGTTCAGCCGGGGTGACCAGGCTGTCTATGCGCGCCGTGCGGAGTTCATCGGTTTTATTCATGACTTGTCTCAGAAAATTTTTGCTTCATCGGCAGACTACCGGGAAGTGATGGGCATCACATTAAACCAATCCCTGCTGATTTCAAGTTTGGGGCGACACCGCCCCGCTGTTGAAGAGGATGATACATGAATCTGAGCTAATGTACTAGCTTATTAGTACATGCGGCGGTTAAGCCCCATGATGTCGAGAATTTTGGTGGCGATCTCTTCTACCGAATAGTTCGTGCTGTTCAGCCACGGGATCTGGTTTTTGCGGTACAGCGCTTCCACTTCGGAAACCTCCATGCGGCACTGGCGCATGGAGGCGTAGCGGCTGTTCTCGCGGCGCTCTTCGCGGATCGCCGCGAGACGTTCCGGGTTAATCGTCAGGCCGAACAGCTTGTGCTGCAGCGGCTTGAGCGCAGCGGGCAGCACCAGGTTATCCATATCGTCGGCAATAAAGGGGTAGTTTGCGGCGCGGATGCCGAACTGCATCGCCAGATAGAGGCTGGTCGGTGTTTTGCCGCAGCGCGACACGCCGAGCAAAATCACCTGCGCCTGGTCGAGGTTGCGCAGCGAGATCCCGTCGTCGTGCGCCAGCGTGTAGTCGATGGCGGCAATACGCGCGTCATATTTGGTCAGGTTGCCGGGGTTCAGCCCGTGGGTACGATGCGCGATAGGCGTCGGGTCAAGCTTAAGCTCGCTCTGGAGCGGGGCCACCAGCGCCTGCACGATATCCTGGCAAAAGCCTTCACTTTGCAAAATGATGTGGCGAATCTCAGGAATAACGATGGAGTAGAACACCAGCGGGCGCACGCCGGTCTGCTGGAAGATGGCGTCAATCTGGTCTTTCACCGCTTTGGCACGGCTCTCATTTTCCACAAACGGCAGCGTGATGCTGTTAATCGAAACGGGGAATTGCGACATCACCGCGTGGCCCAGCACCTCGGCGGTGATCGCCGTACCATCAGAAATATAAAAAACGTGACGATCGACAGCATTATCCATTTTACCCACCCTGAATATCATACCTAATTGTCTGAAAGCATAAATTAAAAAAGTTAATTGCACAGCAAAGAAGTTATCTGAATTTAAAATGAAATGATGTTTTTGATTTTCCTGAAAAGCGGATTTCATTTTTCAAATAGCGACTTTATTTTTGTGGTTTCTGGCTGAATATAGAGGAATCATCAGCTTATTGGCTGGTGGGAAACTATCCGAAAAGTTGAAAATTTAAATTGCTTACACGATTCACCGTTTTTTTAGCGCAAATAATTATGCCAGTATAAATACGTAGTCAGGTGTTACTTACTCCGATCAAATATCACAAAAGGATTGTTTCGATGTCCAACAATGGCTCGTCACCGCTGGTGCTTTGGTATAACCAACTCGGCATGAATGATGTAGACAGAGTTGGGGGCAAAAATGCCTCCCTGGGTGAAATGATTACAAATCTGTCCGGTATGGGTGTCTCCGTACCAAACGGGTTTGCCACGACCGCCGACGCGTTTAACCTGTTTTTAGACCAGAGCGGTGTAAACCAGCGCATTTACGACCTGCTGGATAAAACGGATATTGATGACGTCACCGAGCTTGCCAAAGCCGGGGCGCAGATCCGCCAGTGGATCATCGACACACCTTTCCAGCCGGAACTGGAAAAAGCTATCCATGACGCGTACAACCAGCTCTCCGCTGACGACGCGCAGGCCTCCTTTGCCGTACGTTCTTCCGCGACCGCAGAAGACATGCCGGACGCGTCGTTTGCCGGACAGCAGGAAACCTTCCTGAACGTTCAGGGCTACGATGCGGTACTGGTGGCGGTGAAGCACGTATTTGCTTCCCTGTTCAACGACCGCGCCATCTCCTATCGCGTGCACCAGGGCTATGACCATCGCGGCGTGGCGCTCTCCGCGGGCGTGCAGCGCATGGTGCGCTCGGACGTGGGTTCCTCCGGCGTGATGTTCTCCATTGATACCGAATCCGGCTTCGACCAGGTGGTGTTCATCACCTCCGCGTGGGGCCTGGGTGAGATGGTCGTGCAGGGCGCGGTGAACCCTGACGAATTCTACGTACACAAGCCTACGCTTGCCGCGGGCCGTCCGGCGGTGGTGCGCCGCACCATGGGCTCGAAAAAAATCCGCATGATTTATGCCCCAACCCAGGAGCATGGCAAGCAGGTTAAGATTGAAGATGTGCCGCAGGAGCAGCGCGACCGCTTCTCCCTGACCGACGCCGAAGTGCAGGAGCTGGCGAAGCAGGCGGTGCAGATTGAGAAACACTATGGCCGTCCGATGGATATCGAATGGGCGAAAGACGGGAACACTGGCAAGCTGTTTATCGTTCAGGCGCGCCCGGAAACCGTTCGCTCTCGCGGCCAGGTGATGGAGCGTTATACGCTGCACGCGCAGGGTAAAATCGTGGCGGAAGGCCGCGCCATCGGTCACCGCATCGGTGCCGGTCCGGTCAAAGTGATCCACGACATCAGCGAGATGAACCGTATTGAGCCAGGCGACGTGCTGGTGACCGACATGACCGACCCGGACTGGGAACCGATCATGAAGAAAGCGTCGGCCATCGTCACCAACCGCGGCGGCCGTACCTGCCACGCGGCGATCATTGCCCGCGAGCTGGGGATCCCGGCGGTTGTCGGCTGCGGTGACGCCACCGAGCGCATGAAGGACGGGCAGAACGTGACCGTCTCCTGTGCCGAAGGCGACACCGGCTACGTCTACGCCGATATCCTTGACTTCAGCGTGAAGAGCTCCAGCGTGGATACCATGCCGGATCTGCCGCTGAAGATCATGATGAACGTGGGTAACCCGGACCGCGCGTTTGACTTCGCCTGTCTTCCGAACGAAGGCGTTGGTCTGGCGCGTCTGGAATTCATCATTAACCGCATGATCGGCGTTCACCCGCGCGCGCTGCTGGAGTTTGACGACCAGGACGCGAAGCTGCAGAACGAAATCCGCGAGATGATGAAAGGTTACGACTCGCCGAAAGAGTTTTACGTCGGCCGTCTGACCGAAGGGATCGCCACGCTGGGCGCGGCGTTCTACCCGAAACGCGTGATTGTTCGTCTGTCTGACTTTAAGTCTAACGAATACGCTAACCTTGTGGGCGGCGAGCGCTACGAGCCGGAAGAAGAGAACCCGATGCTGGGCTTCCGCGGGGCCGGACGCTACGTGTCCGACAGCTTCCGCGACTGCTTCGCGCTGGAGTGCGAGGCGGTGAAACGCGTGCGCAACGACATGGGGCTGACCAACGTCGAAATCATGATCCCGTTCGTGCGTACCGTGGATCAGGCGAAAGCGGTGGTGGACGAGCTGGCGCGTCAGGGCCTGAAGCGCGGCGAAAACGGGCTGAAGATCATCATGATGTGTGAGATCCCGTCCAACGCCCTGCTGGCCGAGCAGTTCTTGGAGCACTTCGACGGCTTCTCTATCGGCTCGAACGACATGACTCAGCTGACGCTGGGCCTGGACCGCGACTCCGGCGTGGTTTCCGAGCTGTTCGACGAGCGTAACGAGGCGGTGAAAGCGCTGCTTTCCATGTCCATCCGCGCGGCGAAGAAGCAGGGTAAATACGTCGGGATTTGCGGTCAGGGTCCATCCGACCATGAAGACTTTGCCGCCTGGCTGATGGAAGAGGGGATTGACAGCCTCTCCCTGAACCCGGACACGGTAGTGCAAACCTGGCTGAGCCTGGCGGAACTGAACAAGTAACGGCAACACGCTCGCAAAAAGGCGAGGATTTTATTCCTCGCCTTTTTTATTTCACCTCTAATTTGCTCCCCATCACAAATAATCTAAAAAACCAAATATCATAATTTGTCTGTTAATTAAGACAATTGTTAGTGCGCAACGCGTTGCTAATACTTGAGCCTTACTGCGCATTTCCCTTCAGATGATGCGCAACTGGTTGAAATACGTTTTAACCTGATAAAAAGGCAAATAACAATGACACTCTCCTCTGTATTGCGTACCAAAGATAAAATAGGTTATGGCTTAGGTGATATGGCCAGCGCGCTGGTCTGGCAAACGGCCACATTATTTCTTGCTTATTTCTATACCGACGTTTTTGGTTTGCCTGCCGCGATCATGGGCACGATGTTTTTAGTGGTACGCGTGGTCGATGCGTTTGTCGACCCGTGTATTGGCGCGCTGGTTGACCGCACGCAGACGCGTCACGGCCGTTTCCGTCCCTGGCTGCTGTGGTTTGCTATTCCCTTTGGCGTAAGCTGCCTTATTACCTTCTACGTACCGGACGTCGGGCCGACGGCAAAAATTGTTTATGCCTGCGTGACCTACGCGATTTTAAGTCTGATTTACTCCGCCATTAACGTGCCTTACTGCGCTATGCCCGGTGCGCTGACGCTGGATCCGCGCGAGCGTCACTCCCTGCAGTCGTGGCGCTTTGGCCTGTCATTTATTGGCGGGTTGATCGTAACGGTTATCGCTCTGCCGCTGGTCTCATTGTTGGGCCAGGGCAACGTGCAGAAAGGCTATTTCTATGCCATGAGCCTGATGGGGCTGCTGGGAATTGTGCTGTTCTTTTGCTGTTTCCTGATGACCCGCGAGCGTTATTCCCCGCGCAATGATACCTCCGGCTCCATGCTCACCGATTTAAAACTGCTGGCCGGTAACAGCCAGTGGCGCATTGTGTTTGTGTTTAATATTTTGCTGTTAACGGCGGTGGTGACGCGCGGCTCTGCCACCATGTATTACGTCAACTATGTACTGTTGCGCCCGGAGCTGGTTTTTGCCTTTATTGTTTCTGGCATGGTGGCCTCGTTAAGCGGCGCGTTATTATCTGAACGCCTGCTGGGGAAATTTGACCGCGTGCGCGCCTATCAGTGGACGATAATGTCCTTCGTCATTTTCGGCGCGCTGATTTTCTTCCTGCCGCCTTCGCAGGTGTGGCTAATCTTTGGCCTTAACATCGTCTTTAGCTTTATTCAAAACCTCACCACGCCGCTCCAGTGGACCATGTTCTCTGATGTGGTCGACTACGAAGAGCATCGTAGCGGCCGCCGTCTGGACGGGCTGGTCTTCTCTACCGCACTGTTCGCCATCAAGTTTGGCCTTGCCCTGGGCGGGGCGGTGGTCGGCTGGGTGCTCGGCATGGTGGATTACGCCCCTGGCCAGGCAGCCCAGGCGCCGCACGTGCTTTCCACCATCAACGCGCTGTTCACCCTTATTCCGTGCGCGCTGTTCCTCTGCATGGTGGCGCTGCTTTCCATCTACAAGCTCAACAGCAGGCTGGTGGATTCCATCGCCCGGGAGCTGGCCAGCAAGCGTGAGGTAAGACCCGACGCGGGGCAGCTCAGCCCGGCAACCCCTTCCGCACTACAGGAGTAAAATATGACTGCTATCTATAAGGACGCGGGACGTCCCGTGCACGAGCGCGTCGCTGATTTACTGGCGCGCATGACCCCCGAAGAGAAGTTCGCCCAGATGCACGCCTACTGGCTGATCCTTGATGAAAAAGGCAACCACCGGGAGCGCAGCGATTTGAGCGACGAATTCGCCGGCGTCAGCGAGCAGGCGGCGCTGAGCAAACGGCTAAAACTGGGCGTCGGGCAGATCACCCGTCCGCTCGGCACCCACATCGTTGACGCGAAAACCGGGGTGCGCGCGGCTAACCGCCTGCAGCGCATGATGATGGAAGAGACGCGGCTTGGCATTCCGGCGTTGTTCCACGAGGAGTGCCTGGTGGGGCTGCTGTGCAAAGACGCCACCCTGTTCCCGTCCTCGCTCAACTACGGCTCGACCTGGGACCCGGAGCTGGTGCAGCGCGCGGCAGAGCAGATCGGGAAAGAGGCGCGTTCCGTCGGTTGCCAGCAGGGGCTGGCCCCGGTGCTGGACGTTTCCCGCGACGTCCGCTGGGGGCGAACCGAAGAGACCTTCGGGGAAGATCCCTGGCTGGTGGGCGTGATGGCAACCGCCTGGGTGAAAGGGTTACAAGGCGACAAGCGCGATCTGCTGGCGACGCTCAAGCATTACGTGGGCCACTCGTTCAGCGAAGGGGCGCGCAACCACGCCCCGGTGCATCTTGGTTTTAGCGAGCTGAACGACACCTTCCTGCTGCCGTTTGAAATGGCGGTCAAGCTGGCAAATGCCGGTTCGGTCATGCCCGCCTACCACGACATCGATAACCAGCCGGGGCACAGCGACAGCTTCCTGTTGACCACCGTTCTGCGCGAACAGTGGGGCTTCGACGGCATTATTGTGGCGGACTACGGCGGCGTCAGCCTGCTGCACCAGCACCACGGGATTTCCCACGACGCAGCGGAGTCCGCCGCGCTGGCGTTTAACGCCGGGCTGGACGTTGAGCTGCCGAAAGATGACTGCGCACGCCATCTGGCGGAAGCGGTAGAGCGCGGGCTGATTTCCATGGCGAAAGTCGATGAGATCGTGGCGCGTACGCTGACCGAAAAATTCCGTCTCGGCCTGTTTGAGAACCCGTATGCCGATGAAAACGGCATCGATCTGCAAAATGAGATGACCCGCCAGGTAGCACGGGAGGTGGCGACAAAATCGGTCACGCTGCTGGAAAACAACGGCATTCTGCCGCTGAACGGTATACCCCGCGTGGCGGTGGTGGGGCCGACGGCAGACGATCCACTGGCGTTACTCATCGGGTATAGCTTCCCGGTCCATCTGATCATCAGCGATATGGTTGAGGAGACCTCGCAGGTGACGACGCCGCGCGCGGCGCTGGAGCAGTACCTGGGTGCATCGAACGTGCGCTACGCGAAAGGGTGCCACATTATCGAAAAACGGATGGCGGGCGCGCCGGTCTTCCCGGGCGACAGCGGCGGCAAGCAAATGCAGCAGTCTCCGGTGTCGCAAAGTACCGCACTTATCCCCGAGGCGGTCAGCGCCGCACAGGAGAGTGACGTGGTGGTGGCCTTCGTGGGCGATCTCGCCGGGCTGTTCCAGAGCGGCACCGTGGGGGAAGGCTCCGATACCGACTCCCTGAACCTGCCGGGCGTGCAACAACAGCTGCTGGAGGCGCTGGTGGCGACGGGCAAACCGGTGATCGTCGTGATGACCGGCGGGCGTCCGTACAACCTTCAGGGGCTGGAGGAGAAGATTGCCGCGCTGATGATGGCCTGGGCGCCGGGACAGGAAGGGGGCTGGGCGATTGCCGATGTGTTAACCGGTCGCGCGGAGCCGCAGGGCCGGCTGGTGGTCAGCGTGCCGAAAAGCGCCGGGGCGATGCCATTCTACTATAACCACAAGCTGAAAAGCGGCGGCACGCCGTTCGCGTTCCATTTCGGTGCGCGCTACCCGTTTGGTTTCGGCCTCGGCTGGACGCAGTTTGGCTGGGGCACTGCCCGCGTCGCTGAAAGCAGCGTGCCGGTCGACGGTGAGGTGACGCTGAGCGTGGATATCACCAATACCGGCGAGCGCAGCGGCAGCGAGGTGGTGCAGGTCTACGTGCGGGACAAGGTCGCCACCCAGGTGCGCCCGCTACAGGAGCTTAAGGCCTTCCAGCGCGTCACGCTCTCGCCGGGCGAAACCGCCACGCTCACCTTCACGCTGCCGGTTGAGATGTTCAACTTCACCCGCCGTGACGGCAAGCGCGTCGTTGAGCCGGGCGAGTTTGAACTGCAGATTGGCGCATCGTCGGCGGATATCCACCAGGCGGTGACGGTCAATGTGACGGGGGAAACGCGGGTGCTGCCTGCTGAGTGGCGGATGCTCAGTACCTGTGAGGTTAAGCGCGCGTAGTCAGGATAAAAAAAAGCCCATCGTGGGAGATGGGCAAAGACTACACACAGCAATTCGTTGTTTCACTCAGGGGATTTCCATGCTTATAAATCAAGGTGTTGATTTATAACCGTGAGCTAATAGTAGGCATTGTAATTTTTAGCGTCGATCAGATTCGTCTCAATAGTTAAAGAGACGTAAAGATTTCTTGAGAATAATAGCGGACTTAGTGCTGAAATGGCGGGTCTGACCAGTGTGCAACGAATAAATACTTTAGCGGTGTTAAAGTATTGTGCGGGATAATGTAGGCCGGGTAAGCGTAAGCACCACCCGGCAACAAGGCTTAATGGGTATTCTTTTCTTCCAGCTCTTCCAGCTCGCTCAGAATCACGTCCGGGTCGGTTCCAGGCGGCGGCACTTCATGAACCCAGGCGGAGAACAGACGCCAGGTAACGGCGAGCAGCACCGGGCCAATGAACAGACCGATCATCCCGAAAGCAATCAACCCGCCGATAACCCCGGAGAGGATCAGGATCAGCGGCAGGTCTGCGCCCATGCGGATGAGGATGGGGCGAATCACGTTATCCATGGTGCCAACCACGCAGCTGCAGACCAGCAGAACCGTTCCCCACGTGGTATCACCCGTCCAGTAAAGCCAGATAATGCTCGGAACCAGCACCAGCAGCGGCCCCAGTTGCGCAAGGCAGGTCATCAGCATGACTACGGTAAAGACGGTGGCGTACGGTACGCCGGAAATCGCCAGGCCGATACCGCCCAGCACCGCCTGCACCAGCGCCGTCACCACGACGCCCAGGGCGACCGCGCGCACGGCCTGCGCGGCCAGCAGCACCGCGGCGTCACCGCGTTTTCCCGCCAGGCGGGTGGCAAAGTGACGAACGCCTAAAGCCACCTGCTCACCGCGCCAGTAAAGCAGGGCGCTGAAGACCAGCATCAGGGTACAGTGCATCATAAAGCGGCCGATATGTGCGGCCTGACCGACAAACCAGGTGGTGGTGGTGCCAATATACGGACGCACTTTCGCCATCAGCGCGCTGCCGCCCATCTCCAGCAGGCTATGCCAGCCGCTGTAAAGTTTAGCGCCCACGACCGGAATGCTGTTCAGCCAGCCGAGGTCCGGCAGCGTCAGGTCGCCGCTTGTCACGGCGCGGATCACCGGGCCGCTGGAGTCGACAAGGCTGTTTACCAGCAGCGCAACTGGAATAATAAACAGCAGGAACAGCAGCAGCGTCATCACCAGCACGGCCAGCCCGCGGCGGCCAAACAGCAGTTTTTGCAAGCGCAGCAGCAAAGGCCACGTGGCGACGACAA
This sequence comes from Enterobacter sp. 725m/11, assembly GCF_011683705.1. NCBI lineage: Bacteria > Pseudomonadati > Pseudomonadota > Gammaproteobacteria > Enterobacterales > Enterobacteriaceae > Enterobacter > Enterobacter sp. 725m/11. Next base: position 23,994 of record NZ_JAAQOK010000052.1, read on the forward strand.
CGGTCGCAGCCCAGGCGAAGCCGAGAATAAAAGGTTGAACAATCCACAGACACGCAATAATCATGAGGGCCAGGAACAGCACCGACAGCAGAATTTGCGCAACATCCCTGGGCTGGCGAAGATTGACCATAAATGAAACTTTCCTTAAAAGAACGCCAGTACCACTGGCGGGAATGGAAAACCGCGTCTCTCTTATCATTAGCGATCGCAGCGGTTTTTGACAGGCGAATTCTGCCTGTAATTCAGCAGAGATTATAAGAAAAAAATGTGATAAAACTTTTAAGATACACGCAAACGATTCCCACAACTCTAATTAGGGTCGACAGTAATGATCCCACAGATTTCTCAGGCACCTGGCGTCGTTCAGCTGGTGCTTAATTTTTTGCAGGCACTGGAGCAACAGGGTTTTACAGGTGATACCGCCACGAACTATGCCGACAGGCTGACGATGGCAACCGATAACAGTATCTACCAGCTTCTTCCCGATGCGGTCGTTTTCCCTCGTTCCACGGCCGACGTGGCGCTTATCGCCCGGCTGGCAACGCAGGAGCGGTTTGCCTCTCTGGTCTTCACGCCGCGCGGCGGTGGCACCGGAACCAACGGTCAGGCGCTGAACCAGGGCATCATTATTGATATGTCGCGCTATATGAACCGCATCATTGAGATCAACCCTGAAGAGGGATGGGTGCGGGTTGAGGCGGGCGTTATCAAAGATCAGCTTAATCAGTACCTCAAGCCTTACGGCTACTTTTTTGCCCCTGAACTCTCCACCAGCAACCGAGCAACCATCGGGGGGATGATCAACACCGATGCCTCCGGGCAGGGGTCGCTGGTCTACGGTAAAACCTCCGATCACGTGCTGGGCGTGCGGGCAGTATTGTTAGGCGGCGATATCCTTGATACCCAGCCGATGCCGGTCGAACTGGCGGAAACGCTGGGTAAAGATAACACCGCCAGCGGGCGCATCTACCGCACCGTGCTGGAGCGCTGCCGCGACAACCGCCAGCTTATTCTCGACAAATTCCCCAAACTGAACCGCTTCTTAACGGGCTACGACCTGCGCCACGTGTTTAACGACGACCTGACGCAGTTTGATTTAACCCGTGTGCTGACCGGCTCCGAAGGAACGCTGGCGTTTATTACCGAGGCGCGGCTGGATATCACCCGCCTGCCGAAGGTGCGTCGCCTGGTGAACGTCAAATATGACTCCTTCGACTCTGCGCTGCGCAATGCGCCGTTTATGGTGGAAGCGCAGGCGCTGTCGGTGGAAACCGTCGACTCTAAGGTGCTGAATCTGGCGCGGGAAGATATCGTCTGGCACTCCGTGCGCGAGCTGATTACCGACGTGCCGGACAAAGAGATGCTTGGCCTCAACATCGTGGAATTTGCCGGTGATGACGCGGAGCTGATTGAAAGCCAGGTGACGACGCTCTGCCAGCGCCTGGATGAGCTGATTGCTCATGGCGAAGGCGGCGTGATTGGCTGGCAGCTTTGTCACGATCTGGCCGGTATCGAGCGTATTTACGCCATGCGTAAAAAAGCCGTGGGCCTGCTTGGCAATGCGAAAGGAGCGGCGAAGCCGATTCCGTTTGCCGAAGACACCTGCGTGCCGCCCGAGCATCTGGCGGATTATATCGTCGAGTTTCGCGCCCTGCTGGATAGCCACGGCCTGAGCTATGGCATGTTCGGCCACGTGGATGCCGGGGTGCTTCACGTGCGTCCGGCGCTGGACATGTGCGACCCGCAGCAGGAGATCCTGATGAAGCAGATCTCCGACGACGTCGTTGCCTTGACCGCCAAATACGGCGGTCTGCTGTGGGGGGAGCACGGGAAAGGGTTCCGCGCGGAATACAGCCCGGCGTTCTTCGGGGAGCAGCTTTACGCGGAGCTGCGCAAGGTCAAAGCGGCGTTCGACCCGGATAACCGCCTCAATCCGGGGAAAATCTGCCCGCCTGAAGGGGTGGACGCGCCAATGCTCCAGGTGGATGCCGTTAAGCGCGGTACGTATGACAGACAGATCCCGATTGCGGTGCGCTCGTCCTGGCGCGGCGCGATGGAGTGTAACGGCAACGGCCTGTGCTTTAACTTTGACGTGAAAAGCCCGATGTGCCCGTCAATGAAAATCACCAGCAACCGCATTCACTCGCCGAAAGGGCGTGCGACGCTGGTGCGCGAGTGGCTGCGTCTGCTGGCGGACCGTGGCGTCGATCCCCTGAAGCTGGAGCAGGAGCTGCCGGAAAAACGGGCCAGCCTGCGCTCGCTGATTGAGCGCACCCGCAACAGCTGGCATGCCAATAAGGGCGAGTATGATTTCTCCCATGAGGTGAAAGAGGCGATGTCCGGCTGTCTGGCCTGTAAAGCCTGCTCTACCCAGTGCCCGATTAAAATCGACGTGCCGGAATTCCGCTCGCGCTTCCTGCAGCTCTACCACACCCGCTATCTGCGCCCGGTGCGCGATCATCTGGTGGCGACGGTGGAAAGCTACGCGCCGCTGATGGCGCGCGCGCCGAAGACCTTCAACTTCTTTATCAATCAGCCGCTGGTGCGCAAGCTTTCCGAAAAGCATATCGGCATGGTCGATCTGCCGTTGTTGTCGGTGCCGTCGCTGCAGCGCCAGCTCGTCGGCCACCGCTCGGCGAACATGACCCTGGAACAGCTCGAAGCGCTTACTCCTGAGCAAAAAGCGAAGGTGGTGCTGGTGGTCCAGGATCCGTTCACCAGCTACTACGACGCGCAGGTGGTCGCTGACTTCATCCGCCTGGTTGAAAAACTGGGCTATCAGCCTGTAGTGCTGCCGTTCTCGCCAAACGGCAAGGCGCAGCACATTAAAGGCTTCCTGAACCGCTTTGCGAAAACGGCGCAAAAAACCGCTGATTTTCTCAACCGGATCGCCGAACTTGGGATGCCGATGGTCGGCGTCGATCCGGCGCTGGTGCTTTGCTATCGCGATGAATACAAGCAGACGCTGGGTGATAAGCGCGGCGATTTCCACGTCATGCTGGTGCACGAGTGGCTGCCGGCAGCCCTGGAAGAGAAGGCCATTCAGGAGGCTGGCGGTGAACCGTGGTATCTGTTCGGACACTGTACGGAAGTGACGGCGCTGCCCGGCGCCCCGGCGCAATGGGCGTCTATTTTTGCGCGTTTCGGCGCGAAGCTGGAGAGCGTCAGCGTGGGCTGCTGCGGCATGGCGGGCACCTACGGCCACGAGGTGAAAAACCACGCCAACTCGCTCGGCATCTATGAGCTGTCGTGGCATCAGGCGATGCAGCGATTGCCAAGAAACCGCTGCCTGGCGACGGGCTACTCCTGCCGCAGCCAGGTGAAACGGGTTGAGGGTAACGGCGTACGCCACCCATTACAGGCTTTACTGGAGATAATTGGATGATCTGGAAACGTGCCGTCACGCTGCAGGCGCTAAACGCCATGGGCGAGGGGAATATGGTGGGGCTGCTGGATATCCAGTTCACCCGCATTGGGGAAGACGCTCTGGAGGCGACGATGCCTGTCGATAGTCGCACCCATCAGCCGTTTGGCCTGTTGCACGGCGGGGCTTCCGTCGTGCTGGCGGAAACCCTGGGCTCCGTCGCGGGATATCTCTGCACCGAAGGCGAACAGAAGGTGGTCGGGCTTGAGGTTAATGCCAACCACATTCGCTCGGTGCGCAGCGGGCGCGTTCGCGGTATCTGCCGCGCGCTGCATGCTGGCAGCCGCCACCAGGTGTGGCAGATTGATATTCTCGACGAGCAGGATCGCCTGTGCTGCTCGTCGCGTCTGACGACGGCGGTCGTGTAAAGTTTTCAGATGAATTGCCTTTGGTCAAAAACTAGCCAGCGTGTTGTGATATACTGGTCAGGATTTGTACATAAGCGAGGACATCATGGATACTGAAATAACCCCAACACAGCTGGCAATTGAATATTTACGTCGCGATAAGAGCAACCTGTCTCCGGCGCAGTACCTGAAAAAGCTGAAACAGCTTGAGCTGGAGTTCACGGATCTGCTGGCGCTCTCTTCGAATGAACTGAAAGAAGAGATCTACTTTGCCTGGCGGTTGGGCGTTCACGTCCATTGAGTGAGTGTTGTTGAACAGGCCGCGAGTGCGGCCTTTTTTGTGTCTGACATTCAGTATTTAGCGGGGAGCTTGTTGATTTTAATAAGCCTGCCTTCTTCCATTTCGATAAATCCGCCGGTTTTTAAATCCGCCAGAATCCGCATTACGCCGCTGCGGGAGAGCTGGGTTTTCTCCCGAATATACCTTTCCGCCGTTACGCTGCTGCGATAACTTTCATCTTCCTCCATCAGCTTTATGAGCTGCTGGCGAATCATCTCATACGCCGTCGGTGCGCCCTGCGGCATCACGTTGTTATAAAGCCGGCTATAGACAAACATCAGTTGTTTCGAGAGCAGCCCCCACAGCGCCTTTTCCTTGATAATCTCATTCAACCGTTCGGTGGTGAGCGTTCCTATCAGGCACGGGCTAACGGTCTTCAGGTAATCATTGAAATAGATATCTGTCAGATTAGCGAGACCGAAAAGGGCGGGGCTGCGGGCCGTGGAGAGCATCATGTCGTCGCTTCTTCTGTAGATAGCGACCGTCCCCTCAAGAATTAAATAGCACATTCCCTGACCGTTGATCTGAAGATCGAGCCGCTCACCGCGAGCGGTGCGTCGCGTTGTGCAATCAGGCAGTAAGTGAGAAATAAGCTCTTGTGCGTAGGGCGAGCCACGGTGAGACTTTTCTGGAAGGGACATGGTAGCCGGTAACCTTAAAAATAACCTGGCTAATTATAGCGTTTCTCGCCGGGACAGGCACGGTGGCAATCAATATTTGCGTGGCAGATGGTGAATTTCAAGCAGCACGCCGCGCTCCATGGTGATGTACTTGCCGGTCCGCAGTTCCGACAGAATACGCATAATTCCGCTACGTGAAAGATACGTCCGGCTTTTTATGTACGCTGCCGCCGTCGTATTTTGCCGTATGGCGTCCGGCTCCTGCATTAGCTCAACAAGCTGGAAGCGGATGATATCGTAAGCAGACATTTGCGATATTTGTGCACAATGTTCGTATACCCGCGAGGCGGTATAAATAAGCAGTTTTGAGAAGTGCTCCCATAAATCGTACTGGGACACTATTTGATTGAAACTCTCCAGCGAGACGCGCGCGATCTCGGCAGTCTCCAGTGCCCTGACGTACAGGTGCTCAGAGGAAAACTGGCTGCTGACGCCCAGAATAAAAGGCGCAGATTCAGAATTTAACACAATACCGTCGCCGCGACGATGAAGCGCCACGCTGCCCTGGATTAACAAAAAACACTGCCGGACATTATCTTTGTAATAATGTACCGTCTCCCCCCGACCGATGATCATTCTGCTGGCGGCTGGCAGCACATGTTTAATCAGGGTGTCTATATCGGCGAACGGCTTTAAATCCAGAACTGAGGATTGATAATTATTCAGTGGGGTGGTTAAACGTGTATTCATAAGAAACCTCACATCGACTTCTTGTGTGATCAATTTTTGATCTGCAGAGGGAATTATCTTAAAAACGAAGAACTCAGGGAATATTCTGGTGAGGTCTAAAAGTAGACCGGGAGTCCTTATGGGGCTAACTGGTTGAATGTAAATAAAAAATGCGCAAGGTCTAATAATAGACTTCTGCAATATAAGATATGATTTTGCTGATGTAAATGTTGAGTTTTCGTTAAATCAGAGTCTACAGCTAGACCATCTAAAAGTTGTACTCATTAAAATGATTATATAAATTTTGACCAGTCAGTCAGGAAGACCTTAAGCCATTCAGCGAAAAATAAAAGAACCCTTAGCGATTCTTTTATCGGTCTTCTGCTGCTTGAATTTCAATAATAAATAAAGTTATCCCGTGAACAGGAAAATGAACATTATGAAAAAGAGTATTATTTTAGCGATGGTTGCGACGGGTTCAGCCTTAATGATGGGCAATGTTCTCGCCGCCGCAGGAACCGTTAATTTTAATGGTAACATCCTGGATTCAGCCTGCGACGTGGCGGTTGCTTCTCAAAACCAGGTGGTCGTATTAGGCGATTATTATAAAACAGAATTCTCGACAACGGGTTCCAGAACGGCGGCAACGAAATTCGATATTATTCTGAAGAACTGCCCGGTTACGGTCACCAGTGCCAAAGTTCGTTTTGACGGTACGCCTGACCTGACCAACGCCGATCTGCTGGCGATTGATACCTCTGTCGCCGGGGCGGCAACGGGTGTTGCCATTAATTTGATGACCGCTGATAAAGCCGATCTGCCATTGCACGGCAGCAACGGCTACAACTATGTACTGAGCAGCACCGCAGACAATACGCTGAATTTTTATGCACAGTATATTTCAACGGCGGCATCGGTAACGGCGGGTCCTGCCAACTCCGTCGCTAACTTCTCCGTTGTTTACAACTAGTCATTAAGCAGAACAAGAGTCAGCTCCGCGAGGCGCTGCGCGGGGGCATAAACTGCCCCCTTGTTTTACGAGGTCCAAAATGAATTTTATTAGCAAAACCCTGCTGAGTGCGGCGGTTATTACTGTATCTGTTTCGCATGCTTATGCCGGGGTTATTATTGGTGGTACCCGCGTAATTTTTGATGGCGGGAAAAAAGAGGCATCCATCAGTGTAAACAATGCGGATACCGCCCCTTATTTAATCCAGTCCTGGGTCGACATGCCAGAGGGTAATGCTAATAAAGCACCTTTTATCGTCACGCCACCTTTGTACAGACTGAACGGCGGCCAGCAAAATATTGAACGGATTTTACTTTCCGGCTCATTGCCGCAGGATAAAGA
>NZ_JAAQOK010000053.1:0-29478 GCF_011683705.1 Enterobacter sp. 725m/11
TGTCTATACAGAACGAAATGCCTGGTTACAAGGATTTAAACCAGTTACTGAACCAGCAGGGAGTCGGTCTTACCCCTGCCGAAATGCACGGTCTGATCAGCGGCATACTGTGCGGCGGAAACAGCGACAGCTCATGGCAGCCGCTGATCCACGACCTCACCAACGAAGGGCTGGCGTTTGGCCACGAACTGGCGGAAGCGCTGCGAAAAATGCACGCGGCAACCAGCGATTCGCTGGAAGACGATGGCTTCCTTTTTCAGCTTTATCTGCCTGAAGGCGACGATGTCAGCGTCTTCGATCGCGCCGATGCGCTCGCGGGGTGGGTAAACCACTATCTGCTTGGCCTGGGCGTCACCCAGCCTAAGCTTGATAAAGTCACCGGCGAAGCGGGTGAAGCGATTGACGATCTGCGCAACATCGCCCAGCTTGGCTACGATGAAGAGGAAGATCAGGAAGAGCTGGAAATGTCTCTCGAAGAGATCATCGAGTACGTGCGCGTGGCGGCGCTGCTGTGCCACGACAACTTTACGCGCTCGCAGCCGACCGCGCCGGAAGTTCGCAAGCCAACCTTACATTAAGAAAAATAACGCACAGGAGGGTGTCATGGTTATCTCGCAACAAGAGTATTTGCGCCGTCGTCAGGCGCTGCTGGCAAACATGCAGCCGGGAAGCGCGGCGCTGATTTTTGCCGCGCCGGAAGTGACGCGCAGCGCCGACAGCGAATACCCCTATCGCCAGAGCAGCGATTTCTGGTACTTCACCGGCTTCAACGAGCCGGAAGCGGTGCTGGTGCTGATTAAGAGCAATGACACCCACAACCACAGCGTGATTTTCAACCGCGTACGAGACTTAACCGCTGAGATCTGGTTTGGCCGCCGCTTAGGGCAAGAGGCCGCCCCGGAAAAGCTGGGCGTTGACCGCGCGCTGGCGTTTAGCGAAATCAACCAGCAGCTCTATCAGCTGCTTAATGGCCTCGACGTGCTCTACCACGCGCAGGGCGAATACGCCTACGCCGATGAGATTGTTTTCAACGCGCTGGAAAAACTGCGTAAAGGCTCGCGGCAGAACCTGTCCGCGCCCGCAACCCTCACGGACTGGCGTCCGGTGGTGCACGAGATGCGTCTGTTCAAATCTGAAGAAGAGCTGAACGTGCTGCGCCGTGCGGGCGAAATCAGCGCCCTGGCGCACACCCGCGCGATGGAAAAATGTCGTCCCGGAATGTTTGAATACCAGCTGGAAGGCGAAATTCACCACGAATTTAACCGCCACGGCGCGCGTTATCCCTCCTATAACACCATCGTTGGCGGCGGGGAAAACGGCTGCATTCTGCACTACACCGAAAACGAAAGCGCGCTGCGCGACGGCGATCTGGTGCTGATTGACGCCGGTTGCGAATATCAGGGCTACGCGGGCGACATCACGCGTACCTTCCCGGTGAACGGCAAGTTTTCGCCAGCGCAGCGGGCGATTTATGACATCGTTCTCGAATCTCTCGAGACGGCGCTGACGCTGTATCGCCCGGGCACCTCCATTCAGGAAGTGACCGGTGAGGTGGTGCGCATCATGATTACCGGGCTGGTTAAGCTTGGGATCCTCAAAGGGGATGTCGATACCCTGATTACCGAGAATGCTCACCGCCCGTACTTTATGCACGGCCTGAGCCACTGGCTGGGGCTGGACGTGCACGACGTGGGTGCGTACGGCCCTGAACGTTCGCGCGTGCTTGAACCGGGCATGGTGCTGACCGTCGAGCCGGGCCTGTACATCGCGCCGGATGCCGACGTGCCAGAGGAATACCGCGGAATTGGCATTCGTATTGAAGACGACATCGTCATCACCGAAACCGGCAACGAAAACCTGACCGCGAGCGTGGTGAAAAAAGCGGATGATATCGAGGCGCTGATGGCAGCGGCGCGCGTATGAGCGTGATTATCGTTGGCGGCGGCATGACTGGCGCCACGCTGGCGTTAGCCATCTCGCATTTGACGAAGGGGCAGCTTCCGGTGCATCTGGTTGAAGCCGTCGCGCCGCAGGCGAAGAATCACCCTGGGTTTGATTCCCGCGCCATTGCCCTGGCGCAGGGCACCTGCCAGCAGCTATCCCGCATTGGCATCTGGCAGGCCATCGCCGACTGCGCTACCGCCATTAATACCGTGCACGTGAGCGATCGCGGTCATGCCGGGTTTGTGACGCTGGATGCCCATGATTACCGTATTGACGCGCTGGGTCAGGTTGTTGAACTGCACGATATTGGCCTGCGCCTGTTCCGCCTGTTGCAGGACGCGCCGGGCGTCACGTTGCACTGCCCGGCACGCGTTGCCAGCTTCACCCGCAGTGAAGACGCGGTCAGCGTAACGCTGGACAATGGCACCGTGCTTGACGGACAGCTTCTGGTGGCGGCTGACGGGTCGCGCTCGGCGCTCGGCACCCAGTGCGGCGTAGAGTGGCGGCAGCAGCCTTACGGGCAGGTCGCGGTCATCGCGAACGTCTCGACCGCAGCAGAACACAACGGCCGGGCGTTTGAGCGCTTCACCCAGCACGGCCCGCTGGCGATGCTGCCGATGACGGGCGGGCGCTGCTCGCTGGTCTGGTGCCACCCGCAGGAAAAGGCCGAAGAGGTTAAATCCTGGTCCGACGAACGTTTTTGTACCGAGCTGCAGAAAGCCTTTGGCTGGCGGCTGGGGCGTATTACCCATGCCGGGAAGCGTGCGGTCTATCCGCTGTCGTTAACCACGGCATCACAGTCTGTTTCTCACCGCGTGGCGCTGGTCGGCAACGCGGCGCAAACCCTCCACCCCATCGCCGGGCAGGGCTTTAACCTCGGCCTGCGGGATGTGATGAGCCTGGCCGAAACGCTTTCGCAGGCGTGGAGCGAACAAAAAGACTGTGGCGCTTACCCGGTGCTAAGCCATTACCAGACGCGACGTCAGGCCGATAAAGAGGCGACAATTGGCGTCACCGATGGTTTAGTCCATCTCTTTGCCAATCGCTGGGCGCCGCTGGTTGTTGGTCGCAACCTCGGGCTGATGGCGATGGAACTGTTCATTCCGGCACGTGACGTGCTGGCGCAGCGGACCCTGGGTTGGGTCGCGCGTTAAGGAGTTATCACTGTGCAAAATGTTGATGTTGCCATCGTTGGCGGCGGAATGGTTGGGCTGGCGCTGGCCTGTGGATTACAGGGCAGTGGCCTGCGCGTGGCCGTGCTGGAGCAAAAGCAGCCCCAGCCTGTCGCATCAGATGCTCCGCCGGAACTCCGCGTGTCGGCGATTAACGCGGCCAGCGAAAAGCTTTTGACGCGTCTCGGCGTCTGGTCAGATATCGTCGCCCAGCGCGCCAGCTGCTATCACGGCATGGAAGTGTGGGACAAAGACAGCTTTGGCCATATTGCCTTTGATGATGAAAGCATGGGCTATAGCCATCTGGGGCACATCGTTGAAAACGCGGTGATCCACCACGCGCTGTGGCAGAAAGCAGAGCAGTGCAGCGACGTGACGCTGGTTGCGCCTGCGCAGATCCAGCAGGTGGCCTGGGGCGAAAACGAGGCGTTTATCACCCTGCAAAGCGGCGACATGCTGACCGCGCGTCTGGTGGTCGGTGCCGACGGCGCTAACTCCTGGCTGCGCAACAAGGCTGATATCCCGCTAACGTACTGGGATTACCGCCATCATGCGATGGTGGCAACGATCCGTACTGAAGAGCCGCACGGCGGCGTTGCGCGGCAGATTTTCCACAACGACGGCATACTGGCGTTCCTGCCGCTTGCCGATCCGCACCTGTGCTCGATTGTCTGGTCCCTGGTGCCGGAGAAAGCGCAGCAGATGCAGGATGCGACGCCGGAGGCCTTTAACCAGGCGCTGTGCGTGGCGTTTGATAACCGCCTTGGCCTGTGCACGCTTGAAAGCGAGCGGCTGGTTTTCCCGTTAACCGGCCGCTACGCGCGTCAGTTTGCCGCGCACCGCCTGGCGCTGGTGGGGGATGCGGCCCATACCATTCATCCGCTGGCCGGGCAGGGCGTTAACCTCGGCTTTATGGACGCGGCGGAACTGGTGGAAGAACTGCGTCGCCTGCACCGTGAAGGTAAAGATATCGGCCAGCATCTGTATCTGCGTCGCTACGAGCGCAGCCGCAAGCACAGTGCGGCGATGATGCTGGCAGGAATGCAGGGCTTCCGCGAGCTGTTTGCCGGGGCAAATCCGGCGAAAAAACTGCTGCGCGATATCGGCCTCAAGCTGGCCGACACCCTTCCCGGCGTCAAACCTCAACTTCTTCGTCAGGCAATGGGTCTTAACGATCTTCCCGACTGGTTACGCTAACCTCGATCCCCGTCACACTTTATTTTCCCGGCCTCTGCGTCGGGGAAATCCCCTCGTTTGAAATATTCTAATTCCACGCCATTTTTCGCATTAGTTATTCTCATGTCGTGATTTTTACGTGACGGAAATTCGGCCCGTTTTTCCGCACGAAATATCACCATGTGCTAAATCCTGTTAGATCATTGTTAATTTTGTGCGGGGTTAATCGCATTTTTCCAGTGAATAACTCTGTAGGCTTTTCAGCGTTTTTTGGTCATAAGCTAATGTGATGACCCGTTTTACCTTATGGTTAACCGCCGGTTTCGGTGGTAAGTTCAGGTAAAAGAGAACGTTTGCGTCGGCATTCGGGAACGAGGCCGATACCGGGTTTCACGGTGAATTTTTCAACGAGGACAAGATGGCTCAACAGACTCCTTTGTACGAACAGCACGTGTTATGCGGCGCCCGCATGGTGGACTTCCATGGCTGGATGATGCCGCTGCACTACGGCTCGCAGATTGATGAGCACCACGCGGTGCGCACCGATGCCGGTATGTTCGACGTGTCCCACATGACGATTGTCGATCTGCGCGGTAGCCGCACCCGGGAGTTTTTGCGTTATCTGCTGGCAAACGACGTCGCCAAACTGAAGACGCCGGGCAAAGCGCTCTATACCGGCATGCTGAATGCCTCGGGCGGCGTGATTGATGACCTTATCGTCTACTACTTCACCGAAGATTTCTTCCGCCTCGTTGTAAACTCCGCCACCCGCGAAAAAGACCTCTCCTGGATCACCCAACACGCCGAACCTTATGCCGTCGACATCACCGTCCGTGACGATCTGTCGCTGATCGCCGTGCAGGGGCCGAACGCGCAGGCAAAAGCCGCGTCTCTGTTCAGCGACGAGCAGCGCACCGCCACCGAAGGCATGAAGCCGTTCTTCGGCGTGCAGGCGGGGGATCTGTTTATCGCCACCACCGGCTATACCGGTGAAGCGGGCTACGAAATTGCGATGCCGAACGAGAAAGCTGCCGATTTCTGGCGTGCGCTGGTAGAAGCGGGCGTGAAGCCTGCGGGCCTGGGCGCGCGCGATACGCTGCGTCTGGAAGCGGGGATGAATCTCTACGGTCAGGAAATGGATGAAGGCGTCTCTCCGCTGGCGGCCAACATGGGCTGGACCATCGCGTGGGAACCGGCTGACCGTGATTTTATTGGCCGTGAAGCGCTGGAGATGCAGCGCGAGAAGGGTACCGACCAGCTGGTTGGCCTGGTGATGAAGGAAAAAGGCGTGCTGCGCGGCGAGCTGCCGGTGCGCTTTACCGATGCTGACGGCAATCATCGCGAAGGCGTGATCACCAGCGGTACCTTCTCCCCGACGCTGGGCTACAGTATTGCACTGGCTCGCGTGCCGGCAGGCATTGGCGAAACGGCGGTAGTGCAAATCCGCAACCGCGAAATGCCGGTCCACGTGACCAAACCGATTTTTGTTCGCGCCGGTAAGCCGGTCGCCTAACTATTTTTATCAGGAGAACTTCAATGAGCAATGTGCCAGCAGAACTGAAATACAGCAAAGAACACGAGTGGCTGCGCAAAGAGGCGGACGGCACTTACACCGTAGGGATCACCGAGCACGCGCAAGAGCTGCTGGGCGACATGGTGTTTGTTGACCTGCCTGACGTGGGCACGACCGTTAGCGCGGGCGACGACTGCGCCGTGGCGGAGTCCGTAAAAGCGGCGTCTGACATCTATGCACCGGTAAGCGGTGAGATTGTTGCGGTCAACGACGCGCTGAGCGATTCGCCAGAACTGGTCAACAGCGAGCCTTATGAAGGCGGCTGGATCTTCAAGATCAAAGCCAGCGACGAATCGCAAGTTGCCGCGCTGCTGGATGCAACCGCGTACGAAGCACTACTGGAAGACGAATAACGTTGTGCCGGATGGCGCTGCGCTTATCCGGCCTACAGGGCCCGGTAAGCGGTAGCGCCACCGGGCAACAGCGTTACAGATAACTACGATTCACTGCACGTATCAGGAACCATCGCTCATGACACAGACTTTAAGCCAGCTTGAAAACCGTGGCGCCTTCATTGAACGTCACATTGGGCCGGATGCTCAGCAACAGCAGGAGATGCTGAAGACGGTTGGCGCGGATTCATTAGACGCACTGATCGGCCAGATTGTGCCAAAAGACATCCAGCTTGCCACGCCGCCTCAGGTAGGGGAAGCCACCACGGAGTTCGCCGCGCTGGCGGAGCTGAAGGCTATTGCAGGCCTCAACAAGCGCTATAAGTCTTACATTGGCATGGGCTACACCAACGTGCAGTTACCGCCGGTTATCCTGCGCAACATGCTGGAAAACCCGGGCTGGTACACCGCTTACACCCCTTATCAGCCAGAAGTCTCCCAGGGGCGTCTGGAAGCGCTGCTGAACTTCCAGCAGGTGACGCTGGATCTGACCGGTATGGATATCGCTTCCGCCTCTCTGCTGGATGAAGCGACCGCCGCTGCCGAAGCGATGGCGATGGCAAAACGCGTAAGCAAGCTGAAAAATGCTAACCGCTTCTTCGTGGCGGCGGACGTGCATCCGCAGACGCTGGACGTGGTGCGCACCCGTGCAGAAACCTTCGGCTTTGAGGTGATCGTCGACGACGCCGACAAAGTGCTGGATCACCAGGACGTCTTCGGCGTGCTGCTGCAGCAGGTGGGTACCACCGGCGAAGTTCACGACTACGGCGCGCTGATTGCCGAGCTGAAATCCCGCAAAGTGGTTGTCAGCGTTGCCGCCGATTTTATGGCGCTGGTGCTGCTGACGGCGCCGGGCAAACAGGGCGCGGATATTGTATTCGGCTCCGCGCAGCGCTTCGGCGTGCCGATGGGCTACGGCGGCCCGCACGCGGCGTTCTTCGGCGCGAAAGATGAATTCAAACGCTCCATGCCAGGCCGTATCATTGGCGTGTCAAAAGATGCTGCCGGTAATACCGCGTTGCGCATGGCGATGCAGACCCGCGAGCAGCATATCCGCCGCGAGAAAGCGAACTCCAACATCTGTACTTCCCAGGTACTGCTGGCAAACATCGCCAGCCTGTATGCGGTGTTCCACGGTCCGGCTGGCCTGAAACGCATTGCCAGCCGCATTCACCGCCTGGCCGATATTCTGGCCTGCGGCCTGCAGCAGAAGGGCCTCAAGCTGCGCCACGCGCACTACTTTGACACCCTGTGCGTGGAAGTGGCAGACAAAGCCGCCGTGCTGGCGCGCGCGAATGCAGCAGAAATCAACCTGCGCAGCGACATCCACAACGCTGTCGGCATTACGCTGGATGAAAGCACCACTCGCGACGATATCCTGAACCTGTTCAGCGTGTTGCTGGGCGACGCTCACGGTCTGGACGTTGATACGCTCGACAAAGAGGTCGCGCTCGACAGCCGCTCCATTCAGGAAAGCATGCTGCGCAATGACGCGATCCTGACTCACCCGGTGTTCAATCGCTATCACAGCGAAACCGAGATGATGCGCTATATGCACTCTCTGGAGCGCAAGGATCTGGCGCTGAACCAGGCGATGATCCCGCTGGGCTCCTGCACCATGAAGCTGAACGCTGCGGCAGAGATGATCCCGATTACCTGGCCTGAATTCTCCGAACTGCACCCGTTCTGCCCGCCAGAACAGGCGGAAGGCTATCACATGATGATCAACCAGCTTTCAGACTGGCTGGTGAAGCTGACCGGTTATGACGCGCTCTGCATGCAGCCGAACTCCGGCGCGCAGGGTGAATACGCGGGCCTGCTGGCGATCCGTCACTATCACGAAAGCCGTAACGAAGGCCACCGCGATATCTGCCTGATCCCAAGCTCCGCCCACGGCACCAACCCGGCCTCAGCCCAGATGGCGGGCATGGAAGTGGTGGTGGTCGCGTGCGATAAGAACGGCAACATCGATTTGGCCGACCTGCGTGCGAAAGCCGAGCAGGCGGGCGACAAGCTCTCCTGCATCATGGTGACCTACCCGTCCACCCACGGCGTGTACGAAGAGACCATCCGTGAAGTGTGCGAAGTGGTGCACCAGTTTGGCGGTCAGGTATACCTCGACGGCGCGAACATGAACGCTCAGGTGGGCATTACCTCTCCGGGCTTTATCGGCGCGGACGTGTCGCACCTGAACCTGCATAAAACCTTCTGCATTCCGCACGGCGGTGGCGGCCCGGGCATGGGACCAATCGGTGTGAAAGCGCACCTGGCGCCGTTTGTGCCGGGCCACAGCGTGGTGCAGATTGAAGGCATGCTGACCCGTCAGGGCGCGGTCTCTGCGGCACCGTTCGGTAGCGCATCAATCCTGCCAATCAGCTGGATGTACATCCGCATGATGGGCGCGGAAGGGCTGAAGCAGGCGAGCCAGGTGGCTATTCTGAACGCCAACTACATTGCGACTCGCCTGAAGTCCGCCTTCCCGGTGCTCTATACCGGCCGCGACGGTCGCGTGGCGCACGAGTGCATTCTGGATATTCGTCCGCTGAAAGAGCAGACCGGCATCAGCGAGCTGGATATCGCCAAGCGTCTGATCGACTACGGCTTCCACGCGCCAACCATGTCGTTCCCGGTTGCGGGGACGCTGATGGTGGAGCCGACCGAGTCTGAAAGCAAAGCCGAGCTGGACCGCTTTATCGACGCGATGCTGGCCATCCGCATGGAGATCGACCGCGTGCAGGACGGCGAATGGACGCTGGAAGATAACCCGCTGGTCAACGCCCCGCACACCCAGCACGAGATGGTGGCAGAGTGGAACCACGGTTACTCCCGCGAGCTGGCGGTCTTCCCGGCAGGCGTGGCAAACAAATACTGGCCGACCGTGAAGCGTCTTGATGACGTTTACGGCGACCGTAATCTGTTCTGCTCCTGCGTGCCGATGAGCGAATACCAGTAATTATTTGCCATACTGTAGGCCGGGTAAGCGTAAGCGCCACCCGGCTTTTTTTTATCTGGAGGTTGTGAATGGCAATTGCACTGGTCACCGGCGCGAGCCGGGGCATTGGGAAAGCCACCGCGCTGCAGCTGGCACGTGAAGGCTACACCGTGGCGGTGAACTATCACCACAACATTAAAGCCGCGACGGATGTTATCAATCAGATCGTTGAGGCCGGCGGTAAAGCGTTTGCCGTGCGTGCGGACATCAGCGATGAAGCTCAGGTGCTGGCGATGTTTGACAGCATCGATCGTGAAGGTGAGCCGCTTCGCGCGCTGGTCAATAATGCAGGCATTCTGTTTGAGCAATCCACCATTGAAAATCTGTCCGCAGAGCGCATTAACCGCGTGCTGGCGACCAACGTCACGGGCTACTTTCTCTGCTGTCGTGAAGCGGTGAAACGCATGTCCATCAAGCATGGCGGCAAGGGCGGGGCGATTGTGAATGTCTCTTCCGCCGCGTCTCGTCTGGGCGCGCCGGGTGAGTATGTCGATTACGCTGCTTCCAAAGGCGCGGTTGATTCGCTGTCAACCGGGCTATCGCTGGAGGTGGCGGCGCAGGGTATCCGCGTGAACTGCGTGCGGCCTGGGCTGATTTATACCGATATCCATGCTTCCGGCGGAGAGCCGGGGCGAGTGGATCGCGTGAAATCGTTACTGCCGATGCAGCGCGGCGGCCAGCCGGAAGAGGTGGCGCAGGCGATTGTCTGGCTGCTGAGCGAGAAGGCGTCTTACGTGACGGGCAGTTTTATCGAGCTGGCTGGCGGGAAGTAAACCCCTCATGCTAACCCTCTCCCCAAAGGGGAGAGGGGATCAAGCGTAATGGCGCCCAGCGTTAAAGTTTCTCGCCGTTGCTGGCAATCACGCCTTTATACCACTCGAAGCTCTTCTTACGGGAGCGCGACATGTCGCCCGTGCCGTCGTCGTGCTTGTTGACGTAGATAAAGCCGTAGCGCTTGCTGTACTGACCGGTGGTGAACGACACGCAGTCGATGCAGCCCCACGGCGTATAGCCCATCAGATCCACGCCATCATGCGTGACGGCTTTGATCATCTCTTCCACGTGGGCACGCAGGTAGTCGATGCGATAGTCATCGTTGATGCTGCCGTCTTCTTCCACCTTATCGTAGGCGCCGAAGCCGTTTTCAACGATAAACAGCGGCTTCTGGTAACGCTCGTACAGTTCGCACAGGGAATAACGCAGGCCCACCGGGTCAATCTGCCAGCCCCAGTCGGACGCCTTCACGTGCGGGTTCGGCACGCTGCCTTCGAAGCCGGAAATGGCGTCACCTGTGCCGCCTTCCGCCTTCACCGCGTTGGTCATGTAGTAGCTGAAGCCTAAGTAGTCGCAGGTACCTTCACGCAGGATCTGCTCGTCGCCCGCCTCCATTTTGATGGAAAAGCCGCGGCGCTCCCACTCGTTCAGCACGTAGGACGGGTAGTAACCACGCAGCTGGACGTCGGTAAAGACATAGCGCTCGCGCATGGATTCCTGGGCGAACATCACGTCTTCAGGCTTGCAGGAGAACGGATAGAGCGCCACCATCGCCAGCATGCAGCCGACTTTCATCTCCGGGTTGATGCGGCGCGCGGCTTTCACCGCCAGGGCGCTGGCCACAAACTGATGGTGCAGCACCTGGTACATGGTCTCTTCCGGGTTGTCATGTTCGGTGTAGACCACGCCCGAGCAGCAGTAGCCGAACAGCGGGGCGCGCCAGTTGCGCTGGTTGTTGATTTCGTTGAAGGTCATCCAGTATTTGACCTTGTGCTTGTAGCGCTCAAACACCACTTCCGCGAAGCGCACGAAGAAATCGACCACTTTGCGGTTGGTCCAGCTACCATACTCCTGCACCAGGTGCAGCGGCATTTCGAAGTGGGAGAGGGTGATCACCGGTTCGATGTTGTACTTCAGCAGCTCATCGAACATGTCGTCGTAAAACTTCAGCCCTTCTTCGTTTGGCTGCGTTTCGTCACCTTTCGGGAAGATGCGCGTCCAGGCGATAGAGGTACGGAAACACTTGAAGCCCATCTCGGCAAATAGCTTGATGTCTTCTTTATAGTGGCCGTGGAAGTCGATGGCTTCGTGGTTTGGGTAGTATTTACCCGGCACCACCTCCTGCGTGATTTCGCGCGGCACGCCGTGCGCGCCGCCGGTCAGCACGTCGCAAATGCTTGGCTCTTTGCCGCCTTTGTTCCAGCCGCCTTCAACCTGATGAGCGGCAACAGCGCCGCCCCATAAAAAATCTTTCGCTAAGGTTATTTTTTTCATCGCTGCTATTCTCAATAAATGGCTTATTGGCATTGAGTCTAGCAAAGCGAAATTGAATGTCACGATATAACAATTTGCGAAAATTGTGATTTGTCACATCGAAAAAACAGGGTGTTTTATTCCGTCAGTTTTTTCGCCAGCTTGCGTCCGAGAGATTCCAGAATATAAATGACGGGAATTTGCGTGGTGATATCGTAGACGCCGCCAATTCGCGTCTGGGGAACGTGCCAGGAGAGATTAAAGTCCGCCAGTTTTGCCAGGCGCGAGTGCTCGTGGCTGGTGATAGAGAGCACCTTGCAGTGATGCAGGCTGAACTGGCTGGCGAAGCGCAGGATCTCCTCGGTTTCGCCCGAGACGGAGAGCACAATCGCCAGCGCATTTTTAGCCATATCATTGGTGACCGGGAAATAAGGGTCATCAATATGATTACTGAATTTACCAATATTTGAAAAGAAGCGTGCACCATATTTGGCCAAAGAGCCTGACGTGCCCGCCCCGACAAATATAATTCGCTCGGAAGACAAAATGATATTTACCGCGTCATTTAATAGCGCGTCGAACTCTTCATTATTCACGCTTTTAAAGAATCTGATAATTTCGCTGGCGCCGAAATTCGCCTGCTGGGGCTCGTTCTGCTCAAGATAGAGCTTAAAGCGCACGCGAAATTCAGAATACCCTTCACAGTTGAGCTTGCGGCAAAAGCGCAGGATAGTGGTGGTTGAGACGCCGGCCGCATCCGCCAGCTCGCGGATGGTCATGTACATCACTTTGTCCCGGTTTTTGATGACATAGTTGTAGACCATCATTTCCAGGTTATTGAGACTGGCAATGGCGGAGTGGGTGAACATACTCACAGTGGCAAAACTCTCATTCAGACCTCATTTATCCATCATATCATGCAGCCAGACGGCAGGAGCCAATTTTATGTCATTGATTAGTAACGCTTAAATTTTTATGTGAACAAATGTCAGGTGAATTATTTATTTATGTGTTTGATTTTTATTGTAAAAATTTACTTTAAAATTATTTTAGCTAACAGGTGTTCACTGGAATCATTCTCAGTTAGCATAGTCATGCGATGAATAATCATCTTTAGTTTTCCCGGAGTTTAGTATGGCGAGCAGACCATTAATCGCACAGGGATATTCGCTGGCTGAGGAAGTAGCCAACAGCATTAGCCACGGCGTTGGCCTGGTGTTTGGGATTGTCGGTTTAGTGTTATTGCTGGTACAGGCGGTGGATACCAATGCCAGCGCGATGGCCATTACCAGCTATAGCCTGTATGGCGGAAGTATGATCCTGCTGTTCCTGGCCTCGACGCTCTATCACGCGATTCCGCATCAGCGGGCCAAAATATGGCTTAAGAAATTTGACCACTGCGCTATCTATCTGCTGATTGCGGGTACCTATACGCCTTTCCTGCTGGTGGGGCTAAACTCACCGCTGTCGCGCGGCCTGATGATTGTTATCTGGAGCCTGGCGCTGCTGGGGATCCTGTTTAAGCTGACCATTGCGCACCGGTTTAAAGTGTTGTCGCTGGTCACCTATCTGACGATGGGCTGGCTGTCGCTGATTGTGGTGTATCAGCTGGCGATTAAGCTGGCGGTCGGCGGGGTAACGCTGCTGGCGGTGGGCGGTGTGGTCTACTCGCTGGGCGTTATTTTCTACGTCTGCAAGCGCATCCCATACAACCATGCCATCTGGCACGGCTTTGTGCTGGGCGGCAGCGTGTGCCACTTTTTGGCGATTTATTTGTACGTGGGGCAGGTTTAGTTTGTTGTCGGGTGGCGGCTTCGCCTTACCCGACCTGGATTTGCACCCGTAGGCCCGGTAAGCGCAGCGCCACCGGGCGATAGAGCATCACTCTTCCAGTGAATACGGTAGCGGCTCAATACTCAACGTATTCGCGTCGTCGCGCACGCGGAACACGCTGTCCGCTTCCATGTCGTTGTTCATTACAGCCTGTACCAAAAGACGGCCATCGTCCAGCTGGACTGCGGCTAACACGGTACCGGTGCGGCGCCAGTTGTCGCCCATCTTCAGTTCTAAGTCTTCTCCTGCTTCCGGTACGCGGCTGGCATGGCCTGCCAGTGTCCACAACGCGCGTTTGTTTGCCCCACGGAATTTTGCACGCGCGACCATTTCCTGACCGGTGTAGCAGCCTTTTTTAAAGCTGATTCCCCCCAGCGCCTGCAGGTTAGTTGCCTGAGGAATAAACTGCGCGCTATTGGCTGCGTCAATTACCGGCAGACCCGCTTCGATGTTCAGCGCCAGCCACTGCTGGCTGTTGTTGAGCTGCGCTTCGCCGCGCAGCGCCTCGGTCACGCGTTCGGCTGTTGCGGCATCCGTGACTAACAGGAAGCGCTCTGCCGGGTGTTCAAACCACAGGATGGAAGTCGCGCCCTCGCTGACCACCTGTTTTTCTGCATCCGGCAGTTCAGCAAACAGGTTTTTCAGCGCCGCACGCGCCTGGAAGCCCGCCACGCCCAGCAGAACATGTTCGTCGTCCGGGGCGATGGTGACTTTGGAAAAGACCGCGTATTTTTTCAGTTCTTTGAGCTGCGCATCGCGCAGGCTGCGGCGCTCAATAAAGGCAAAACCGTCCTGACGGCGGAAGAGACGCAGGTTGCTCCACATTTTGCCCTTAGGATCGCAGTGCGCGGCCAGCAGATGCTGGTGTTCAGTCAACTGCGCAACATCCGCAGTCACCTGACCCTGCAAGTATTTTTCGGCGTCGGCGCCGGAGAGGGTTGCCAGCGCCCAGTCATCAAGAGAAATAAGCGTCAGCGGCAGACGCGCAGAGGCGGCGGGCTGGCGAGGAGAAAATGGTGTAAAGGCCATAACGGTATCCTGAATTGCTTAACGCTTTGATAATGCCTAATGGTAAAAGAGCCTGCAGGCATTGCAAGCGCTTTCAGCAGACCATTTGTGCCATAAACGGGTTATGCGTAACGCTACGCAAAATAGCGTAATCCGCTGTCTATGTAGGGATAATTCTGGAAGCCTGCTCGTCAAACGCAATATTCCAGTAATGAAACGGTCAAAAACACGTTACACTAGCTGGTGTCCCCGTAGAGAAATTAAGAACAGAAAACGGGGTACCGACTGTGCCAAACGTAATGCAGGAAACTGAACATGGATATTAACAACAAGGCCCGTATTCACTGGGCATGCCGTCGCGGAATGCGTGAACTTGATATTTCCATCATGCCTTTCTTCGAATATGAGTACGACAGCTTAAGCGATGATGATAAGCGTCTGTTTGTTCGCCTGCTTGAGTCTGACGATCCGGATTTATTCAACTGGCTGATGAACCACGGCAAACCCGCCGACACCGAGTTGCAACGGATGGTGCAATTAATTCAAACACGGAATCGGGAACGTGGTCCTGTGGCAATCTGATCTTCGCGTCTCGTGGCGCTCGCAGTGGATGTCTTTATTGCTCCACGGGCTGGTTGCGGCCATCGTTTTACTCATGCCGTGGCCGCTCAGCTATACGCCGCTGTGGCTGCTATTACTTTCGTTTGTTGTTTTTGACAGCGTACGCAGCCAGCGTCGCATTAACGCGCGTCAGGGCGAGATCAAGCTGTTGATGGATTCCCGCCTGCGCTGGCAGGGAAAAGAGTGGGATATTCTCGGTGTGCCCTGGATGCTTAACGCCGGGATGATGCTACGGTTACGCAAAGTGGGGGGCGGACGTTGCCAGCACCTGTGGCTGGCGGCGGACAGTATGGACGCATCAGAATGGCGGGATCTGCGCCGGATGTTGCTGCAACAGCCGACGCAGGAGTAACGCGCGTTAGCTGAATTTTTCTGCCATTTCGCCGAGGATCTGCTCGCACCAGGCCTGCAGGCGCTCGTCGCTGAGATCGTACTGATTGGTTTCATCCAGCGCGAGCCCGACAAACAGCTCGCCGTCGGCAATAATCGGCTTTTTACTGGTGAATTCATACCCTTCGGTTGGCCAGTAGCCGATAAACGCCGCCCCTTTTGGTGCCAGTTTATCGTGCAGCATGCCGAGTGCGTCCAGGAACCATTCGCCGTAGCCTAACTGGTCACCCATGCCGTACATCGCAATAATTTTACCGTCGAAATTGACTGAATCGAGCTGATCCCAGATGGCTTCCCAGTCTTCCTGTATCTCACCAAAGTCCCAGGTTGGGATGCCCAGAATCAGCACATCGTACTGCTCCATCAAGGCGACCGCGTCATCTTTCAGGTTATGCAACGTCACCAGTTCCGGGCCAATGATGTCGCGAATTTTCTCCGCCGCCATTTCGGTGTAGCAGGTGCTGGAACCATAGAACAGACCAATATTCATCGCGTAACTATCTCAATTCTTGCTATGACTTTGCGCGTAGTGTACCAGAAACCGGTCGCAATCAGGCATAATGGCCTGACTGCAAAATCAAAGGGGCTGATGTGGAAAAGGATCTCGCACTCGTTGAACAGTTTCTCGACGCGCTGTGGCTGGAGAAAAATCTGGCCGAGAATACCCTCAGTGCCTACCGGCGCGATCTCACCATGCTGGTGGAGTGGCTGGCGCGTCGGGAGCTATCGCTTGCGAGCGCGCAAAGCGACGACCTGCAGGCGCTGCTCGCTGAACGCGTAGAAGGGGGGTACAAAGCCACCAGCTCTGCACGCTTGCTCAGCGCAATGCGTCGGCTTTTCCAGCATCTTTATCGGGAGAAGATTCGCGAAGACGATCCCAGCGCGCTGCTGGCGTCCCCGAAACTCCCGCAGCGGCTGCCGAAAGATCTCAGCGAAGCACAAGTTGAGAGATTATTACAGTCACCGGCTGTTGACCTGCCGCTGGAGTTACGCGATAAAGCCATGCTTGAGCTATTGTATGCTACCGGCTTGCGCGTTTCGGAACTGGTTGGCCTGACGATGAGCGACATCAGCCTGCGTCAGGGCGTGGTGCGCGTCATCGGTAAAGGAAACAAGGAAAGGCTGGTTCCGCTGGGAGAAGAGGCGGTTTACTGGCTGGAGACGTATCTTGAGCATGGCCGCCCCTGGCTGCTCAATGGCGCGTCTATCGACGTCCTGTTTCCGAGCCAGCGCGCGCAGCAGATGACGCGACAAACGTTCTGGCATCGCATCAAGCATTACGCCACACTGGCGGGTATCGACAGTGAAAAGCTTTCGCCGCACGTATTGCGTCACGCCTTCGCGACGCATCTGTTAAACCACGGCGCAGATTTACGCGTGGTGCAGATGCTGCTGGGACACAGCGATCTTTCAACGACGCAAATTTACACCCATGTCGCGACGGAACGCCTGCGGCAGCTACACCAACAGCACCACCCTCGTGCGTGAGTGCCGACAAATTGTAACAGGATCAATTATGAAAAAGTCTTTCGTGCTGTTCACCCTGCTGGCAGCCTCATTTACCGGCTTCGCCCATGCGGATGACGCCGCCATCAAACAGTCTCTGGCTAAGCTTGGCGTCACCAGCAGCGACATCCAGCCTGCGCCGGTTGCCGGTATGAAAACCGTACTGACCAACAGCGGCGTGCTGTACGTCACCGAAGATGGCAAACACTTTATTCAGGGACCGCTGTACGACGTGAGCGGCGCGCAGCCGGTGAACGTCACCAACCAGCTGCTGATGAAAAACCTGAACGCGCTCGAAAAAGAGATGATCGTCTATAAAGCGGCGCAGGAAAAACATGTGATTACCGTCTTCACCGACATCACCTGTGGCTACTGCCACAAGCTGCATGAACAGATGAAAGACTATAACGCGCTGGGCATTACCGTGCGTTACCTGGCCTTCCCGCGCGCAGGCGTACAGAGCAAGCCAGAGCAGGACATGAAAGCGATCTGGTGTGCCAAAGACCGCAACAAAGCGTTTGATGACGCGATGAACGGTAAAGACGTTAAGCCTGCCTCCTGCGACATCGACATTGCTAACCACTACGCGCTGGGCGTGCAGTTTGGCGTGAGCGGTACGCCAGCGATTGTCCTGAGTAACGGCTATGTTGTTCCGGGCTATCAGGGACCGAAAGAGATGAAAGAGTTTCTCGACGCGCACCAGAAACAGTTTGGTGGTAAATAATTCGCGTGAAAGCCCCCATCAAATTGCGCCGCCGCGAGGCGGTTGAACACGTTGATTTACCGGACGATCTCCCGCCGCTGCTAAAGCGCCTCTACGCCAGCCGCGGCGTGCGTCGCGCAGAGGATCTTGAGCGCAGCGTGAAAGGGATGCTGCCCTGGCAGCAGCTGAACGGTATCGAGAAAGCTACCGAAATGCTCTACAACGCGCTGCGTGAGGGAACGCGCATTGTGGTGGTAGGGGATTTCGACGCCGACGGCGCAACCAGCACCGCCCTGAGCGTGCTCAGCCTGCGCGCGCTGGGCTGCGATAATGTCACCTATCTGGTGCCGAACCGCTTTGAAGACGGCTATGGCCTCAGCCCGGAGGTGGTCGATCAGGCCCATGCCCGCGGTGCGCAGATGATCATGACCGTCGACAACGGGATCTCCTCCCATGCGGGCGTCGATCATGCTCACACTTTGGGGATCCCGGTGCTGGTCACCGATCATCACCTGCCCGGCGATACGCTCCCCGCAGCAGAAGCGATTATTAACCCCAACCTGCGCGACTGCGATTTCCCGTCGAAATCCCTCGCCGGCGTGGGCGTGGCGTTTTATCTGATGCTGGCGTTGCGTACTCTCTTACGCGATAAGGGCTGGTTCGAATCCCGCGGCATTGCCGTTCCAAACCTGGCCGAATACCTCGACCTGGTGGCGCTGGGCACCGTGGCGGACGTGGTACCTCTTGATGCCAATAACCGCATTTTGACCTGGCAGGGCTTAAGCCGTATTCGCGCGGGCAAGTGCCGTCCCGGAATTAAGGCGCTGCTGGAGATTGCCAACCGCGATCCGCTTAAGCTGGCGGCAAGCGACCTGGGCTTTGCCCTCGGGCCGCGTCTGAACGCTGCCGGAAGGCTGGACGATATGTCCGTCGGCGTGGCGCTGCTGCTGTGCGACAACATCGGCGAAGCGCGCGTGCTGGCCAACGAGCTGGACGCCCTGAACCAGACCCGTAAAGAGATTGAGCAGGGGATGCAGGCCGAAGCGCTGACCCTGTGCGAAAAACTTGAGCGCAGCGGCGATACGCTGCCGGGCGGGCTGGCAATGTACCACCCCGAGTGGCATCAGGGCGTGGTCGGCATTCTGGCGTCGCGCATTAAAGAGCGCTTCCACCGCCCGGTGATCGCGTTTGCGCCTGCGGGCGACGGCACGCTGAAAGGCTCTGGCCGTTCGATTCAGGGGCTGCACATGCGCGATGCGCTGGAGCGTCTCGACACGCTTCATCCGAACCTGATGATTAAGTTCGGCGGCCACGCGATGGCGGCAGGTTTGTCGCTGGAAGAGGCAAAGTTCGACGAGTTCCAGCGCCTGTTTGGCGAGCTGGTCACCGAGTGGATTGACCCGGCGCTGCTGCAGGGCGAAGTGGTCTCTGACGGTGAGCTGTCTGTCTCCGAAATGACGATGGAGGTCGCGCAGATGCTGCGCGATGCCGGTCCATGGGGGCAAATGTTCCCGGAACCGCTGTTCGACGGGCGATTCCGCCTGCTGCAGCAGCGTATCGTCGGCGAACGTCACCTGAAAGTGATGGTTGAGCCGATGGGCGGCGGACCGCTGCTGGATGGCATCGCCTTCAACGTTGACACCTCCATCTGGCCAGACAACGGCGTGCGCGAGGTCGAGCTGGCGTACAAACTGGATATCAACGAGTTTCGCGGTAACCGCACCCTTCAGATCATCATCGACAATATCTGGCCAATTTAGCGGCAGTAATCTCTATAAAAAAGGGCGTGGATTCGGTACAATCCCGCTCTTATCACCGCATTTTGACAAGTCCATAAAAGAAAACAGACCATGTTTGAAATTAATCCGGTAAAAAACCGTATTCAGGACCTCACGGAGCGCTCTGACGTTCTTAGGGGGTATCTTTGACTACGATGCCAAGAAAGAGCGTCTTGAAGAAGTAAACGCCGAGCTGGAACAGCCGGACGTCTGGAACGAACCTGAACGCGCACAGGCGCTGGGTAAAGAGCGTTCCTCTCTCGAAGCTATCGTAGATACGTTAGATCAAATGGCTCAGGGGCTGGAAGACGTTTCCGGTTTGCTGGAGCTGGCCGTCGAAGCCGACGACGAAGAAACCTTTAACGAAGCCGTGGCAGAACTCGACGGGCTGGAAGAGAAGCTGGCACAGCTGGAATTCCGTCGCATGTTCTCCGGCGAATACGACAGCGCTGACTGCTATCTCGATATTCAGGCAGGTTCTGGCGGTACCGAAGCGCAGGACTGGGCCAGCATGCTGACGCGTATGTATCTGCGTTGGGCGGAAGCGCGCGGCTTCAAAACCGAAATTATCGAAGAGTCTGAAGGTGAAGTGGCCGGTATTAAATCCGTCACTATCAAGATCATTGGCGACTACGCCTACGGCTGGCTGCGTACCGAAACCGGCGTTCACCGCCTGGTGCGTAAGAGCCCGTTTGACTCCGGTGGCCGTCGTCATACTTCCTTCAGCTCCGCGTTTGTTTACCCGGAAGTTGACGAAGATATCGATATCGAAATTAACCCGGCGGACCTGCGTATTGACGTTTACCGCGCGTCCGGCGCGGGTGGTCAGCACGTTAACCGTACGGAATCTGCGGTGCGTATTACCCACATTCCAACCGGGCTGGTAACACAGTGCCAGAACGACCGTTCCCAGCATAAGAACAAAGACCAGGCCATGAAGCAGATGAAAGCGAAGCTTTATGAGCTGGAGATGCAGAAGAAAAATGCTGAGAAACAGGCGATGGAAGACAACAAGTCCGACATCGGTTGGGGCAGCCAGATCCGTTCTTACGTCCTTGATGACTCCCGCATCAAAGACCTGCGTACCGGGGTTGAAACCCGCAACACGCAGGCGGTGCTGGACGGCAGCCTGGACCAATTTATCGAAGCAAGTTTGAAAGCAGGGTTATGAGGAACCAACATGTCTGAACAACAAGCACAGGGCGCTGACGCGGTAGTCGATCTTAACAACGAACTGAAAACCCGCCGCGAGAAGCTGGCAGCGCTGCGCGAGCAGGGCGTGCCGTTCCCGAACGATTTTCGTCGTGACCACACCTCAGACCAACTGCACGCTGACTTCGACGGTAAAGAGAACGAAGAGCTGGAAGCGCTGAACATTGAAGTGGCCGTTGCAGGCCGTATGATGACCCGCCGTATCATGGGTAAAGCCTCCTTCGTGACCTTGCAGGACGTGGGTGGCCGTATTCAGCTGTACGTTTCCCGTGACGACCTGCCGGAAGGCATCTACAACGAGCAGTTCAAAAAGTGGGACCTGGGCGATATCCTGGGCGCGAAAGGTAAACTGTTTAAAACCAAAACCGGTGAACTGTCTATCCACTGCACCGAGCTGCGCCTGCTGACCAAAGCCCTCCGCCCGCTGCCGGACAAGTTCCACGGCCTGCAGGATCAGGAAGCGCGCTATCGTCAGCGTTACCTGGATCTCATCTCTAACGATGAATCCCGCAAGACCTTCAAAATTCGCTCCCAGATCATGGCCGGTATCCGCCAGTTCATGGTCAACCGCGACTTTATGGAAGTGGAAACCCCGATGATGCAGGTGATCCCTGGCGGCGCGTCTGCGCGTCCGTTCATCACTCATCACAACGCCCTGGACCTGGACATGTACCTGCGTATCGCGCCGGAACTGTACCTGAAGCGTCTGGTGGTCGGTGGTTTCGACCGCGTGTTTGAAATCAACCGTAACTTCCGTAACGAAGGTATCTCCGTTCGCCATAACCCAGAGTTCACCATGATGGAACTCTATATGGCGTACGCAGACTACAAAGATCTGATCGAGCTGACCGAATCCCTGTTCCGTACCCTGGCGCAGGACATTCTGGGCACCACGCAGGTTCCTTACGGTGAAGAAGTCTTCGACTTCGGCAAGCCGTTCGAAAAACTGACCATGCGCGAAGCGATCAAGAAGTACCGTCCGGAAACCAACATGGCGGATCTGGATAACTTCGACTCTGCGAAGGCCATCGCTGAAAGCATCGGCATCAAGGTTGAGAAGAGCTGGGGTCTGGGCCGTATCGTGACCGAGATCTTCGAAGAAGTGGCGGAAGCACACCTGATTCAGCCGACCTTCATTACCGAATACCCGGCGGAAGTCTCTCCACTGGCGCGTCGTAATGACGAGAACCCGGAAATCACCGACCGTTTCGAATTCTTCATCGGCGGCCGTGAAATCGGCAACGGCTTTAGCGAGCTGAACGATGCGGAAGACCAGGCGCAGCGTTTCCAGGATCAGGTTGACGCGAAAGCAGCAGGCGATGACGAAGCGATGTTCTTCGATGAAGACTATGTGACCGCGCTGGAGCACGGCCTGCCGCCAACTGCAGGTCTGGGTATTGGTATCGACCGTATGGTGATGCTGTTCACCAACAGCCACACCATTCGTGACGTGATCCTGTTCCCGGCAATGCGCCCGGTGAAATAAGGCGTTACGTTGCTAAAAAAGCCCCGAAAGGGGCTTTTTTATTGCGCAGCGAACGCTCTCAGCGCGTCTCGCGCGACCGTTGCTTCCTGCACCATCCACGGGCTAAAGCTCCATGGGGCGGCGTCCAGCGCGCGGAATAACGACTCCAGCGTCACCCATTCAAATGCCATCACTTCATCATGGTTAATTCGCAGTTCGCTGGTGACGCGGGCAGCGAAGACCGGGCAAATCTCGTTTTCAACGATCCCGGAAGGATCCGTTTCGCGGTAGCGGAATTCTGAGGCGACAGGCGTAATCGCGGTAATTTCTGCGCCAATCTCATCGCGGCAGCGACGGATAATTGCCTCTTCCGTCCGTTCACCCGATTGAGGGTGACCGCAGACAGAATTCGTCCAGACGCCCGGCCAGGCTTTTTTACTTAGTGCGCGTCGGGTTACCAGACACTCGCCTTCGGCGTTAAACAGCCAGGATGAGAACGCCAGATGCAGCGGGGTTTGGGCAGTATGCGCGGCGTATTTTTCCTGAGTGCCAATCACCATTCCCTGGTCATTAACCAAAATAACGTGTTCTTGAATACTCATTCATGCTCCAGTGCCAACGATGCGGATGGTTCTGCACCATCAACAGGGAGCATTATACGGCAATCTTATACGAACGGTTTGTTTCCTGGAGCGGAAAAGGGCTGACCCATATCTCTCCGGGCTGGTATCATAGTGCGCCATTCACGCTGACCGAGGATCTGTTTTGTTTGCAGGAAGCCTGACGAGAAACCCCATCATCGCCATCTTTTGCCTGACGCTGACGCTATTCCTGGCTGGCTGTTCAGGAAGCAAATCGTCGGATATGGGTAGCTATTCCGGTTCGGTCTATACCGTTAAGCGCGGGGATACGCTGTACCGGATTTCGCGCGCAACGGGGACCAGCGTGAAGGATCTGGCGCGCCTGAATAACATCTCTCCGCCGTACACCATCGAAGTGGGGCAAAAGCTCAAGGTGAACAGCAGTTCATCCTCGGGCAAAAAATCCTCATCGAAAGGCAAAACCGCCAAAGTGACGCCATCCTATCAGGTACCGCAATCGTCATGGCCGCCGGTCGGACAGCGCTGCTGGATTTGGCCTGCCAGCGGTAAAGTGGTCGCCCCTTACTCACTCTCTGAAGGTGGCAATAAGGGTATTGATATCGCTGCTGCGCGCGGTACGCCGGTTTATGCCTCCGGGGCAGGGAAGGTGGTTTACGTCGGTAACCAGCTACGCGGCTACGGTAACCTGATCATGATTAAGCATGGCGAAGATTACATCACCGCCTACGCGCATAACGACACGATGCTGGTCAACAACGGGCAGAACGTGAAGGCGGGGCAAAAGATTGCCACCATGGGCAGTACCGGTACCGATTCGGTGAAGCTGCACTTCCAGATCCGCTATAAGGCGACGGCCATCGATCCGCAACGCTATCTTCCTGCGCCCGGCAGCAAACCGAAGTGCTAAGTGATTATTTAATCGCCGGTTAGTTGTGAAGAGGCTTGTATGAAGGTGCGTAAGGTCTATAATGCCTTACGCACCTCAAAGCGGGCGTAGTTCAATGGTAGAACGAGAGCTTCCCAAGCTCTATACGAGGGTTCGATTCCCTTCGCCCGCTCCAGTTTTTCCCCTTGTGGACAAGCCTTAAAAGCCTTCTCTTTCAGCAGCTTAAATATTTACCTATTTTAGTCGCCTATCGGTTCTACCAGTGTGATCCGCCCTTGGTAACGGTTTCTGAGAAGTTAACGGCGAAGACCAGATCTAAATACAGCACGATAACGTAATACGCTAGGCAGATCAGCGCGATACTTCGTCACCTGAGCCAGAATTTCTTATTCATCATCTCACTTTTTTAAAAATAAGTAAGATTAGGGGTACGCAAATCACAAATCCGTAAATTGCTGCATCGAAAACTATGCCTGTCGCTTGAAGGATAGAATCAATCGAAGCATGGTATTCATTCAACGGTACTGGGTTAGAAAATTGCATACTTTCATTCTCGCTGAAAGCAGAAAATGAGAATGTAGCCAGCGCCAACCCGATAAAGTAGCAAAACGATACAATGCCAATTCCGCCCCAGCGGAGAATAGTTTTAGTTCTATTCGTCATTATCATAAGAACCACCTAATACGCCGCCCACAGTGCCGCCTGAATACGGAGACAATGAATCTCCAATAGCGGCTCCATCTGCAACGAGATGTTGAAATTTCCCACCGGGAGTCTCCTGGAATGGCTGCAAATTGCCTGAATTAGGGAATTGCTCTTTGAATGTGCTTGTCATCTCAACGACAAGCATTGAGGACATGTCGCCACCTTTTGTGATGAGAAATTTTTGCAGAGATACAGGAATGGTGAAATCCTCCTCGGCATCGATAGGTAGCTGTGTTGTCTTCGATGTGTAACCATGCTCGAATATTCTTGAGCCTGCATACTTGATCCCTTCGACTGAATGTGTGGTGCAGTTTCTGCCAGTTACATCATACCCGTCAATGGTGCGGCCTCTTCTCCTCGTGGTTGCTTTCATGTTTGACGTTTGGAACGATGGTTTACTGCTGTTCCATAAGCCTTCGAAAAATGCTCTTGTCTTCACAGGGTCTGCATCGTCTATGCGGAAAACACGAGCACCCATCTCATAGAGTTCAGAACGATAGTAAACCCTTGCGTCTTCATCTTGCAGGAAGTTAAGAACACCATCTCCCGTAAAGCCTAAACGATTGGTTCTGCCATAGCGACCATACGTGTAGAGAAAGATATTGTTATTCTCGTGCACCGAAACGAAAGCGTGACCTGCGTTTTTGGTTTCAGTCCAGATGTAAACGCCGTTCAATAACGGGTTATCTTTGGGTTTGCAGGTTTCAGCAAAGTTATTAGTTTGGGGATCGTCAATCGGGCCGGGAAGAACGGGAAATTCCACAACGTGAGATTGGGCTGTGTCGGCATTCGCTGCCTTTGTAGAAAATTCGTAAGTGTCATCGATGGAAGGAATAAAACGTGATTTGCAGGGGCAGGAACTACGGCTGTGCAGTGTTCCGGCTACCCTTTTACCATGTATGTCATCACTATCAAGACCGCCGCAGATACGATAATAGCCTGGGTGTTTGCCACAGGTTACTTTATGGCCTTCACATGCCATGTCTTTATCGAAAAATTGATGGTCGGAGCATCCTTCAAGAATCCTACCACCGCAAGCTGTCTTATCACCCCTAAATAAAAAATGACCAATAGCCATTCGTCCTTATCCTTGTTTTGCTTGTAAGTCCATGTGGAAAGTGTAGGCTTTTGGTGCTGGCGAGTAAATGAGCAAATCGAACACAAACAAAGTGTAACTGTGAGTGGATTTTAGTTAAGTCATAAATCACAACGGGTTTAACATAGACCTCAAAGTCATTCATAGATTTACTGCCGCCCCGGCAGACGAGCCTGCTCTATCTAAAAAAGTGAGGACCTTTGGTACGCTGTTCATGTTTTCTAACGTAAAAGGCTGCATTACGCAGCCTTTTAAAATTCACCCTTTCGGGAACACCCAAACATGCTTCTCCGGCAGTGAAAGATGGCAGTGCTGCGGATCCCGAACCTCATGCCCGTACGCGCGAATGACAAAATCATCTCCCGGCGTGCGGAACAGGTACTCCCAGCGGTCGCCAAGATACATGCTGGTGAGCAGCGGCAGCTCAAGCTGATTTTCCCCTGGCCCCTCAACCACCGCCACGCGCTCGACCCGGATCACCGCCGTAGCGTCATTACCGCTCTGTACCCCTTCGCCCGCCTGGCCCCACAGCACCCAGCCTTTCCCTTCGATACGCGCTCTGCCGTCGCGCACTTCGGTGACCTTGCCGTGCAGGCGGTTGTTGCTGCCCATAAACTCTGCGGTAAACAGCGTTTTCGGCGAGCCGTACATCTCCTGCGGCGTGCCCTGTTGCTCAATTTTGCCGTTGTTAAGCAGCAGGATGCGGTCGGATATGGACATCGCTTCGTTCTGGTCGTGCGTCACCATCAGCGCGGATAACCCGAGCTTGATAATCAGCTCGCGCAGGAACACGCGGGCCTCTTCGCGCAGCTTGGCGTCGAGGTTGGAAAGCGGCTCGTCCAGCAAAATCACCGGTGGGTTGTACACCAGCGCCCGGCCAATAGCCACGCGCTGCTGTTGCCCGCCGGAGAGCTGGTGCGGGTGACGTTTGCCAAGATGGCCCAGACCCAGCTGGTCCAGCACGTCCTGTACGCGCTGCTGGATCTCTTTGGCCGGAACTTTACGCAGCTTGAGCGGATAGGCCACGTTCTCAAACACGGTTTTGTGCGGCCACAGGGCATAGGACTGGAACACCAGCCCCAGGTTACGCTCTTCTGCCGGGATCTCACTGCGCGGCGTGCCGTCGTAAACTTTATTGTTGCCAATGACAATCGACCCCTGCGTCGGTTTTTCCAGACCCGCGACGGCACGCAGCAGGGTGGTTTTACCACTGCCGGAGGGGCCTAACAAGGAGACCACTTCGCCGCGCTTCAGGTTCATGGAGACACCTTTTAAAACAGGATTGTCGCCGTAGGTTAAGTGCAGATCGTCAACCGCTAATTCAATCATGTATTTTCACTCCGAAACGAAGGGCAATGCCCAGACCTACCACGACCAGCAGGATGTTAATGAAAGAGAGCGCCGCCACGATATCAATGGCACCCGCGGCCCAGAGGGAAACCAGCATTGAACCGATGGTCTCCGTGCCGGGGGAAAGCAGATACACACCCGTTGAGTATTCGCGCTCAAAGATCAGAAACATCAGCAGCCACGAACCAATAAGACCGTAGCGGGAGAGGGGAATGGTCACATGGCGGGTGATCTGCCCGCGCGTCGCCCCGGTGCTGCGCGCGGCTTCTTCAAGCTCTGGCCCCACCTGCAGCAGCGTGGAAGAGATAAGCCTCAGCCCGTAAGCCATCCACACCACGGTATAGGCCAGCCAGACGCTGAAAATGGTGCTGCGCAGCGAACGCAGCCAGACGATGACGTTCTCGCGCATCCAGTCGGTCCAGGCGAACCCGGAAAGCCAGCCGGATTTCAGCGAGTTGTCCAGCCACATCGGCAGGAACAGGAACACCCACAGGAACGCCAGACCGGCAAGCAGGCCAGGCACGGCGCGCGGCACCAGCACGCTGTAGTCCAGGAAGCGCGTGGTGTTATCCGGTTTACGGTGCATCGCAATCCCGACGAACAGGTAGCACGCCACGGCCAGCGCGCCGCCAATCACCCCAATTGCCATGGAGTTGACGATGGCGCGCAGCAGGTTGGGCTGTGCCCAGATGGTGCGGAAAGTGCTCAGCGAAAGCTCATCCCACAGCGAAACGCCCACACCCCAGTTGGAGATAAACGCGCGCAGCACCACGCCGAGCAGCGGCACGCCGATGGTGACGGTGAGCCAGAAGGCAACCACCGCCCCGGCAACCCAGCGCCATTTGCCCAGCGGTAACGCGCGAGCCTGTGAGGCTTTCCCTTTCATCGTGACGAAGCGGTTGGCGGTGCGCATCAGACGGCGCTGGAGCATCACCAGCGGGATGGTGATGCAAATCAGCACCACGGCAACCGCCGCCATCAGGTGATAGGAAGGCGTGCCGAGCTTGTTCGTCAGCTGGTACAGGTAGGTTGCCAGCACCATATTGCCTTCCGGATCGCCGAGCACCAGCATCAGGCCAAATACTTCCAGCCCGAGGAAGAACAGCAGCACGATGGCGTACAGGATCGACGGGCGCACCATCGGCAGGCTGACCGAGGTCATCACCTGCAGCGGAGAGGCACCCGCAATGCGCGCGGCTTCTTCCACATCAGAGCCGACGCTGCGCAGCGCGGATGAAATATAGAGATAGGCATGCGGCACGTGCGTCAGGCCAGCAATGACCACGATGCTCGACATATCGTAGATGTTCCACGGCACAAAGCCGATCAGCGCCTGCGCCCACAGGGACAGAAAGCCCACCGGACCGGCGGCCACCACATAGCCAAAGCCGAGCACCATCGGCGATACAAAAATGGGGACCAGGATCAGCGGTTCAATCAGGCGGCGGCCGGGCAGGTCGGTGCGAACCATCAGAAACGCCAGTACGCCACCCAGCGGAATGGCGATGATGACCAGCCCGAAGGCGAGAATAAAGCCGCTTCTCAGAGCCTTATAGAAATCAGGGTCGGTGAAGATAAAGCCAAATGATTCAAGGCTCCACTCTTTTGCCGGAGAAAAGAACGGAGCGGACAGGAAGCTCTGTATCACGATAAATGACAGCGGCGTGTAGATAACCAGAGCGGTTATCAGCACGACGATGCCGCGCGGCAGGCTTTGCCACTTTCTGCGTAATGTATTCATGGGGTATCCCTGGTGTTGCAGCCCAATAAAACGAACTCAGTCGACAGGGAGCGCGACGGCGTGCGCCGCGCCCGAACGCTTATTTGGCGGCGGCTGCACGCCACTCTTTGATGTACTCCAGGCGTTTTTTCGGCTGCAGGTACTCCAGCAGCGTTTCATCAACCGGGATCGGCTTCAGCGCGTTACCGAGGATTTTGGTCAGGCCGTCAATATCATTTTTGCCTTCGATATCGTTACGGATGGAGGGAATATCCGCCTGACTGGCCAGAATGCTTTGCCCTTTTTCAGACAACACATAGTCCAGCCACAGTTTTGCCGCATTGCTGTTTTGCGCCTGCTGGCTGATGAACGACACGCGCGAGAGCACCAGCGTGTAATCTTTCGGGTACGAAATGCCGAGAGAAGGATCGTTCTTCGCGCGGGCTTCAGCATAGGATCCGAGGATGTTAAAGCCGATCAGGTTTTCACCGGAGGAAACCCTCTCCATCATGGTGCCCGTTGATGACTGCACCGCTAAGCCGCCTTTGGCGACGTCGGCCAGGGTTTTAAAGTAGTTTGGATCGGCCTTGTGATCCTGCACGGAAAGCATAAAGCCAAGACCCGATTTTTCGATGTCGTAGGTGGTGACTTTGCTCTTGAATTTGTCCGTCTGGCTGGCAATCAGCTTCGCCAGCGCAGCGTGAGAATCCGGCACGTCGCCAGCCGGGATCAGGCGCTTGTTGTAGATAAAGACCACTGGCTCATAGGTGGTGCCGTATGCCTTATCTTTCCAGACTGCCCATTTCGGCAGCTGACTTTGCTCCGGCGATTTGTACTCCATGGCGTAGTCGGTGGCGAGTTTCAGCCCGGTGTCCATTGAGGAGCTCCAGACCACGTCGCCGCTACCGCCACCGGAGGCCTGTTCGCTGATAAAACGGTTGTACAGCTCGGTGCTGTTCATGTCGTTGTATTCAACTTTGATGCCCGGGTAGGTTTTTTCGAAGCCCGCAATCAGCGGCCCGGCGGCTTTGGTGTCGGTGGTGGAGTAAATCACCACCTTGCCCTCTTTGGTGGCGGCATCGACAACTTTTTGATACTCAGCAGGAT
>NZ_JAAQOK010000054.1:0-29180 GCF_011683705.1 Enterobacter sp. 725m/11
TCCGTCGTCGGCAGCGTCAGATGTGTATAAGAGACAGTCTCAAAAAAAACACTGGGAGTTATTTTTTATTGCGTTGATATGCTATTGGCAGGCTTGGATTATTAATGACATTGATCATTTTCCCTTCGCATATAACTGAGGGGAATGTTTATTTAAGAAAGGAGACGCGAAAAGAGAGGTGAAAATAAGAGAAATGAGTAAAGAGATGCTATTTACATAATTCACAATGATGTGTTTTTTCCTGTTAAGGAGCGGATCCAGAGGGTTCCGCTCCTTGTTGGAATCAGGCAACCTGAACCGGAATCGCCTTTGCGGTGCGCTTCATTTCATTGTCGCCTTCGAAGTAGGCCACTTTAGGCTGCCAGCGGCGGGCTTCTTCGTCAGACATCATCACGAAGCTGGCGATGATCACAATGTCGCCCACGTCCGCACAGTGCGCCGCAGCGCCGTTAACAGAGATGATTTTAGAACCGCGCTCGGCGGCAATCGCATAAGTAGAGAAGCGTTTACCGTTGTTCACGTTCCAGATATCAATCGCTTCGTTTTCAAGGATACCCGCCGCGTCGAGAAAATCCTGGTCAATGGCGCAGGAGCCTTCATAGTGCAGGTCGGCCTGCGTGACTTTCACACGGTGAAGCTTACCTTGCAGCATTTTGCGAATCATTACGTTTACCTTTAATTATCAAGGGTGAAGAACTACGCCAGCTCAACCACTTTATTGTCAATCAGGCGTGCCTGGCCGAGCCATGCCGCCAC
Organism: Enterobacter sp. 725m/11; assembly: GCF_011683705.1. Lineage (NCBI taxonomy): Bacteria > Pseudomonadati > Pseudomonadota > Gammaproteobacteria > Enterobacterales > Enterobacteriaceae > Enterobacter > Enterobacter sp. 725m/11. Next base: position 757 of record NZ_JAAQOK010000054.1, read on the forward strand.
CAGGATGACTGCGCGCTTGCTGTTCTGGGTTAATTCCAGCAGCGTATCAGCATCACGAATTTGTACGTCGTCAGCACGAAGGCCCTTATCGTTAAGCGCCTGCTCGGCAAGGGCAATAATCTCTTCTGCTGTTAACTCTTTTGCCAGCATCTGCTCTGCCATGGTGTTCATAACCTTGCTCAGGCCCGGCGCGATTTTACGCTGTTCGGCGGTCAGGTAACCATTCCGCGAGCTGAGCGCCAGACCGTCTTTCGCACGCACAATCGGTACGCCGACGATCTCAATATCGTAACCCATGTCAGCAACCATCTTGCGGATCAGCGCCAACTGCTGGAAATCTTTCTCACCGAAGCAGGCAACGTCCGGCTGCACCAGGTTAAATAGCTTGCTGACGATGGTGGAGACGCCGCGGAAGTGGCCCGGACGGCTTGCTCCTTCCAGCATGGTGGAAATGCCCGGGACGTCAACGTAGGTCGCCTCTTCGGTACCCTGCGGGTAAACGTCCGCCGGTGCAGGTGAGAAGACGATATCCGCGTGGCGTTTTTTGAGCTTCTCGCAATCTTCCTGCAGGGTGCGCGGATAGCGTGCCAGATCGTCGGCGCGGTCAAACTGCATGGGGTTCACGAAGATACTGACCACCACGATATCTGCTCGCGCACGGGCTTCGTCGACGAGCTTCATGTGGCCGTCATGCAGATTGCCCATGGTCGGGACCAGTGCGATACGTTTACCTTCCTGACGCGCGCGGCGGATATGCTGGCGAAGCAGCGGCAGGGTTTCAATGATTAGCACAACGAGACTCCTTAATGGAAACTGTGTTCTTCACCCGGGTAAACACCGGATTCAACGTCGGCAATATACTGCCTGACCGCAGCGCGCATGTCGCCCGCTTCAGTGAGGAAATTTTTGGCAAATTTCGGGATATGCCCGCCAGTAATACCAAAGGCGTCGTGCATCACCAGAATCTGACCGTCGGTCACGTTGCCTGCACCAATACCAATCACCGGAATGGAGAGTGCGTCGGTGATGCGTTTCGCCAGCTCAACCGGCACGCACTCCAGCACCAGCAGCTGGGCGCCTGCGGCTTCCAGCGCCAGGGCATCCTCAAACAGCGTCTGCGCTGCGTCGCCGCGGCCCTGCACCTTATACCCGCCAAAGATGTTGACGGACTGCGGGGTCAGGCCCAAATGACCACACACCGGCACGGCGCGTTCGGTGAGCATTTTCACCGTCTCCACCAGCCAGGCGCCGCCTTCAATTTTGACCATGTTAGCGCCAGCGCGCATCACTGCCGCCGCGTTTTCAAATGCCTGCTCTGGCGTGGCATAGGCCATAAACGGCAGGTCGGAAAGCAGAAGGCAGCCTGGCGCACCGCGGCGTACCGCACGGGTGTGATATGCAATATCTTCGACCGTGACCGGCAGGGTGGAATCATGTCCTTGTACCGTCATCCCTAACGAATCTCCGACCAGCATGACGTTGATACCCTCTTCAGCAAACAGTTTGGCGAAGCTGTAGTCATACGCGGTGATGGTGGCGAAGCGTTTTTTTTCCTGTTTGCATTTCTGCAGTAAGGAGATGGTGGTTGGTTTCATACTGTTTCCTGATAGCCCAAAAGCGAATCTTTGCGCATTCTAACAGTAACATTCGAGGGAACAATGATTTTAGGCAACCGATTAACCATAATTATTTTGTGGTTAATCGGTGAGGGAAGAGGATCACCAGCGAGCGGGTCTTTCCGCGTTCAGGTTGTCCAGAACGGCCTTGAGCGGGATGCCTTCCGGGAAGGTGAGATCGGGCGCCACTTCAAAGAGCGGCCAGAGCATAAAGCCACGATTTTTCATGTCGTAATGCGGTACGGTGAGGCGTTCAGTGTTAATCACCTCATGGCCGAACAGCATAATATCGAGATCAAGCGTGCGCGGCCCCCAGCGTTCGGCTTTGCGTACGCGCCCCTGCTGCAGTTCGATGCGCTGAGTGTTGTCCAGCAGCGTTTCGGCATCGAGGGATGTTTCCAGCACCACGGCGGCGTTCAGATAATCAGGCTGATCCTGCGGGCCTAGCGGCGGCGTGCGGCAGAAGGAGGAGACCGCCACGATACGGCTTTGCGGGATCTCACCCAGCGCCTGTACGGCAGCATTCACCTGCTCCAGTGGAGAGGCTAAATTGCTGCCGATGGCGATATACGCGAGGGTCATGCTGTCCCTTCACGACGCGGTGCGCGTTTGCGCGGACGACGATGACGGCGACGCGGGGCAGGTTCTTCATCCAGCCCGGTCAGCATATCTTTCTGCTCCGGCGGGGCGGAAACCTGGAATTCGGCCCACCACTGCGCCAGGCGCTGCAGCTCCTGATTGCGTTCAGTTTCCGCACGCAGCGACAGCAGGTCGAAGGCGGCGCGGAACTTTGGATGCTCCATCAGCTTCCAGGCACGTTTGCCCTGACGGCGGGACATGCGCAGCTGAAGCTGCCAGATGTCGCGCACCAGGGTAGTAATACGTTTTGGGATAGCCAGCGTGCGGCACCCTTCGTCCAATACATCGTTCGCGGCCAGCGCGAAGGCATCGTAATAGGCGAGGCCGCTCTCCTGGGTGATTCTTTGAGCCGTTTCCAGCAGCGGGTACCAAAACATTGCCGCAAACAGGAATGCCGGGTTCACGCGCATATCGTTATGGATGCGGGTGTCGGTATTTTTCAGTACCTGCGCAATCATCCGTTCCATTGGGCTGTCGCCGTTCTCGGTGAAGTAACGGGTAATGGTCGGGAACAGTGGCTGGAACAGGTTGTATTCGCGCAGCAGATTGTAGGTTTCGAACCCGTAGCCGGCCTGCAGCAGCTTCAGCGCCTCTTCAAACAGGCGGGCAGGCGGCACGTCGTTAATCAGCGTCGCCAGACGCGGGATCGGCTCTGCGGTTTCCGGGCTGATGCGCATGTTCAGCTTGGCGGCAAAACGCACGGCGCGCAGCATGCGCACCGGATCTTCACGATAGCGCGTTTCCGGCGTGCCGATCAGGCGGATCAGACCCTCTTTCAGGTCCTGCATGCCGCCGACGTAATCACGCACGGTGAAATCCGCCACGCTGTAATAAAGGCTGTTGATGGTGAAGTCGCGACGCTGGGCATCTTCTTCGATAGAGCCGAAGATATTGTCGCGCAGCAGCATACCGTTCTGGCCGCGCTGTGACGTGGTGCGGTCGGATGCACCCGCTTCGTGGTGGCCGCGGAAGGTCGCCACTTCAATGATTTCCGGCCCAAACATCACGTGAGCCAGACGGAAACGGCGGCCAACGAGACGGCAGTTGCGGAATAATTTACGCACCTGCTCGGGCGTGGCGCTGGTCGTCACGTCGAAATCTTTCGGTTTTTTGCCCAGCAGTAAATCACGCACCCCACCGCCAACGAGATAGGCCTCGTAGCCCGCTTTATTCAGACGATAGAGTACCTTGAGGGCATTTTCACTGATATCTTTGCGGGAAATATTGTGCTGCTCACGCGGAATAACCGACATGTGTGGCTGTGCAATAGCGTCGTTCGCCATGCTCTCTTCGCGGCTTAGCACTTTACGGCAAAAATTAGCGACTCGGGTAAAAATGGTACACCTCGTAGTGTGTTTTGTTATGAAAAAAGCGGCTAATCATAGCTCAGCGCAACGCATTTGAGAATGCTGGATTTTTGGCACTGCCGCGAGCGTCCAGTTGGCAATGGCTATTTTCAGCAATTCGTCAATGCGCAGATCCTGCCATTCGTTGGTTACATTCTGGTTGAGAAATCGCAGCGCGTCGATCAAAACAGGACGCGGATCGCCGTCTGGCAGGGCCGGGGCGTGGTTTTGCTTGGAGAGCTTAACGCCCTGCGCATTGACCGCCAGCGGCAGATGAATGTAATCCGGCGCCGTCCAGCCAAACTGATGATAAAGCGAGATTTGCCGTACGGTCGGTTCGACCAGGTCCGCCCCGCGCACAATTTCTGTCACGCCCTGGAAATGATCGTCGACGACCACCGCCAGGTTATACGCAAACAGACCATCACGACGGTGAATAATAAAATCTTCACATGCCAGACGTTCATCCGCCCTAATCTCACCGGAGAGCCGATCGTGGAAGCGGGTGACGGGCGCGCGCTGTAGCAAGCGTACGGCGGCATTTTCCGGGGGAAGATTCAGCGTGCGGCAGTGGCCGTCATACACACCTCCCACGCTCTGGATACGCGCGCGGGTGCAGGTGCAGTTATAGGAGAGCCCCTGAGCGCTGAGCCAGGCCAGACGTTCCCGATAAGCCTCATGACGTTGTGACTGCCACAGAACGTCGCCGTCCCAGTGAAGACCGTAATGTTCCAGCTGACGCAGAATGGTGTCTGCAGTACCGGGAACTTCACGCGGAGGGTCAATATCTTCGATGCGGACGAGCCATTTACCCTGACTGGCGCGAGCCTGCAGGTAACTGCCAAGCGCGGCAATTAATGAGCCGAAGTGTAATTCACCGGAAGGAGATGGCGCAAAGCGCCCGATATAGTGTGATTCAGACATATCAACAGTAACAAGGCGGGAGAGACTCCCGCCTTTGAAGTGTATAAACAGCGCTGGCGTTAGCCGGCCATCTGTTTTTCGCGGATTTCGGCCAGCGTTTTACAGTCGATGCACAGATCGGCGGTTGGACGCGCTTCCAGGCGACGAATACCGATTTCAACACCGCAGGATTCGCAGTAGCCAAAATCTTCGTCTTCGACTTTTTTCAGCGTTTTCTCGATCTTTTTGATCAGCTTGCGTTCGCGGTCACGGTTACGCAGTTCGAGGCTGAACTCTTCTTCCTGAGCGGCACGGTCTACCGGATCCGGGAAGTTAGCAGCTTCATCCTGCATATGCGAAACGGTGCGATCCACTTCATCCCTGAGTTGATTACGCCATGCTTCAAGAATACGCTTGAAGTGCGACAGCTGGGCTTCGTTCATATACTCTTCGCCCGGCTTCTCTTGATACGGCTCCACCCCAGCGATGGCGAGAATACTCAGGGACGATGTTTTACGGTTTTGCCCTTCTTGCATGTTGCTTCTCCTTAACACGCACTATCGATCCCCGTGTTGGGGGAAAAATCAGGTCGCTATAAATAGCAGATGCTTTTCCGTATGGCAATTATCTAAACGTAACACTTGACAAGCCTGTGAGGAAAAGCGTATTTGCGCACGCGGCCAGAACACTTATTCATCAATCGTCTAATCCCTTATAAGACAATGGGAAGAGACGATCTCAGAGTCATATTATCGGCAGAAAGTTCCGCTTTATAAGCTAAAACCTCTACCCCCTGCTTTTGTGCCTCATTCAACAGTTGTGCGTATTTAGGATCGATATGGCGGGCAGGGGAAAACCGTTCAATCGCTGTATGCAACACCGCAAACAGCAATACGGCGCGTTTGCCCGCCGCCGCAACACTCATTAGCTCTCGCAGATGCTTCTGCCCGCGTAGCGTTACCGCATCCGGAAAGAAGCCGTTTTCCTGTTCCGCTAACGTCACTGATTTTACTTCAATATAGCACTCAGGACGGCCTTCCGCCTGTAACATGAAGTCAATTCTGCTGCCTTCATCGCCGTATTTCACTTCTGTTTTATGCGTACCGTAACCCACCAGTTCGGGAATGGCGCCATTCGTCAGCGCTTCCTTAACCAGCTGATTTGCACGCAGAGTATTAACACAAATAAACGCCCCGTTTTGCGTTTCGGTTATTTCCCAGGTATGGGGATATTTGCGTTTAGTATTTTCTGAAGTGGAATACCAGACCGTGTCACCCGGCGCGGCGCAACCGGTCATGGCGCCGGTGTTGGGGCAGTGCAGGGTGAGCTCTTCGCCTTCCGGCGTCACCACGTCGGCGAGGAAGCGTTTGTAGCGTTGGATCAGCGTGGCGGACTGGAGTGCAGGACTAAACTTCATCGGAATTCCTTGTGGTGTCGCCCAACGTCCAGCGCTGTAGCGGCCTGTAGCGGGTGCGTCCCCGTGCAAAGACGGATTCATAAAGCGCGAATTCATTAACCGGAAAAGCCCAGTGAAAACCCGGCGGCGGAATGGCAACGGCCTGACCGGCATCGCGCAGCAGCGTGACGTGCGGATGAAACGGCTGCGGGCTCTGGTAACAGCCGCTGCGCGCTGCCTGCGCGCGCAACATATTGGCGAGCTGTAACAACCCGCGCGGCGGCTGGCGCGTACCCAGCCAGACCACGCGCGAACGCAGCCACTGACCCGCATCGTCAAGGTGCAGCGTAAACGCCGGCTGGGCAATACGCCCGGCCATGGCGGCTAATGCCCGCTGTTTTTCGGCGCTCACGTCACCCAAAAAGGCCAGTGTCAGGTGCAGGTTTGCCGCCGCAACGGGCCGGCCCGCTTCCGGTGGAAAATGTTCCGCGCGCCAGCGAACGATTTGCCGCTGAAGGGGGGTGGGCAATTCAATGGCAAAAAACAGCCGTTTCGAATCAGACATACGGGGGACTCGGTAATGATATGCGCCGATGCTACAATGTACGCCGACTAATGTTAACCCTCTGGAGCTGTTAGTGTCCTCATTGCCGGTCGCCGTCGTTCTTCCTGAGCTTCTCGCTGCCTTACAACATGCCCCGCAGGTTTTGCTTAACGCGCCTACGGGGGCGGGTAAATCTACCTGGCTGCCGCTGCAGATCCTTAAAGAGGGGAAGATTGCCGGGAAAATTATCCTGCTGGAGCCGCGCAGGCTGGCCGCGCGCAACGTGGCGCAGCGCCTGGCGGAACTGCTGAATGAAAAACCGGGTGAAACGGTAGGCTACCGGATGCGCGCCGAAACCTGCGTCGGCCCGTCCACGCAGCTTGAGGTGGTCACCGAGGGCATTCTTACCCGCATGCTGCAAAACGACCCGGAGTTGAACGGCGTCGGGCTGGTGATCCTGGATGAATTCCACGAGCGCAGCCTGCAGGCCGATCTGGCCCTCGCGCTGTTGCTCGACGTTCAGCAGGGGCTGCGCGACGATCTGCGGCTGCTGATTATGTCGGCGACGCTGGATAACGAGCGGCTACGACAGGTATTACCCGATGCGCCGGTCATCAGCTCAGAAGGACGGGCATTTCCTGTTGAGCGTCGCTATCAGCCGCTTCCTGCCCATCAGCGCTTTGACGAAGCGGTAGCTATTGCTACTGCTGACCTGCTTCGCCAGGCGCCCGGCTCGCTGCTGCTGTTTTTGCCCGGCGTGGGGGAGATTCAGCGCGTGCAGGAGCGGCTGGCCTCCAGGGTGGGCAGTGACGTACTGCTTTGCCCGCTCTATGGCGCCCTGTCGTTGACCGAGCAGCGTAAAGCCATCCTTCCCGCCCCGGCGGGGCAGCGTAAAGTCGTGCTGGCAACCAACATTGCCGAAACCAGTTTAACCATCGAAGGCATTCGCCTGGTGGTGGATAGCGCGCAGGAGAGGGTGGCGAGCTTTGATCCGCGCACCGGGCTGACTAAACTGCTGACACAACGCATCAGCCAGGCGTCAATGGTGCAGCGCGCGGGCCGTGCGGGGCGTCTTGAGCCGGGTATTTGCCTGCATTTGACCAGCGCGGAGCAGGCTGAACGCGCGGCACAGCAAAGCACGCCGGAGATTTTACAAAGCGATCTCTCCGGGCTGGTGATGGATCTCCTGCTGTGGGGCTGCCCGGATCCTGAACAGCTCACCTGGCTTAATCCGCCGCCTGTCGTGAATCTCGCCGCCGCGCGCAGCCTGCTCACCCAGCTTGGCGCGCTGGAAGGTGAACGTCTGACGGCGCGCGGTCAGAAAATGGCGGCGCTGGGCAACGATCCGCGTCTGGCGGCGATGCTGGTGGCCGCGCAGGGCGAAGATGAAATTGCCACAGCGGCGAAACTGGCGGCTATTCTTGAGGAGCCGCCGCGCGGAGGCAGCAGCGATCTGGGGCAGGCGTTTTCGCGCAATCAGGGAAACTGGCAGCAGCGGGCGCAGCAGCTGTGCAAACGCCTGAACTGTCGGGGCGGTTCACCTGACGGCGATAAGATTGCCTCCCTTCTGGCGCTGGCCTTCCCGGACAGGATTGCGCGCCGCCGCGGGCTGGATGGACGCTACCAGCTGGCAAACGGCATGGGGGCGATGCTGGACAGCGATGATGCCCTGACGCGACATGAATGGCTGATCGCGCCGCTCCTGCTTCAGGGCAGCCAGTCTCCTGATGCCCGTATTTTACAGGCGATTGCCGTAGACATAGATGCCCTGACGCGTACCTGCCCGCAGCTGCTCCAGCAATCGGACATCGTGGAATGGGATGACGCTCAGGGGACGCTAAAGGCGTTTCGGCGTAGTCAGATTGGCAAACTGATCCTCGGGACGAAACCGCTGGCGAAGCCGTCGGAAGAAGAGTTACACCAGGCAATGCTGAACGGCATTCGGGAAAAGGGCCTTAACGTTCTGAACTGGACGCCGGAAGCTGAACAGTATCGCATTCGTCTGCACTGCGCCGCGAAGTGGCTACCGGAATACGGCTGGCCCGCGGTGGATGATGAGACGCTGCTCGCGACGCTTGAGCAGTGGCTGCTGCCGCAAATGAGCGGCGTGCACTCTCTGCGCGCCCTTAAGGCGCTTGATGTTAAGACCGCGTTACAGAATTTACTGGACTGGTCATTACGTCAACGTCTGGATAGTGAGCTTCCTGGGCATTACACTGTGCCCACCGGGAGCCGGATTGCCATTCGTTATCATGAGGATAATCCTCCGGCGCTGGCGGTTCGGATGCAGGAGATGTTTGGTGAGGCAACCACGCCGTCTATTGCGGAAGGGCGGGTGCCGTTGGTGCTTGAGCTGCTCTCGCCTGCGCATCGTCCGTTGCAGATCACCCGCGATCTGGGAGCGTTCTGGGCGGGGAGCTACCGTGAAGTGCAGAAAGAGATGAAAGGGCGCTACCCCAAACACGTCTGGCCGGACGATCCGGCGAATACGGCGCCGACGCGGCGGACGAAGAAGTATTCCTGACAGGAAAGTCTTGCTGTTTATTTTGAGAGATTTCTTCTTCCACAGACCTGTGAAAGAAAGGAAAATCTGGCCTTTGCGCCTGAAAGTTGCGGAGAAAAAGCATGGCGGGGAATGACCGCGAGCCAATAGGACGTAAGGGAAAACCCGCGCGTCCGGCGAAAGAAAAAGTAAGCCGTCGTCGCCTCAGAGATGAGGACTATGACGATGACTATGAAGACGATTATGAGGATGAAGAACCGATGCCGCGTAAAGGGAAAGGCAAAGGGCGTAAGCCTCGTGGGAAGCGCGGCTGGTTCTGGCTGCTGCTGAAGCTGTTCATTGTTTTTGTTGTGCTGATCGCGATTTACGGCGTTTATCTGGATCAGAAGATCCGCAGCCGTATCGACGGGAAAGTCTGGCAATTGCCGGCGGCAGTGTATGGTCGCATGGTGAACCTTGAGCCGGACATGTCCATCAGCAAGAACGAGATGGTGAAACTGCTGCAAGCTACGCAGTATCGTCAGGTCACGAAAATGACCCGCCCGGGCGAATTTACCGTCCAGGCGAAGAGCATTGAGATGATCCGCCGCCCGTTCGACTTCCCGGACAGCAAAGAGGGGCAGGTGCGCGCGCGTCTGACTTTTGACGGCGATCGGCTGGAAACCATTGAGAACATGGACAATAACCGCCAGTTCGGTTTCTTCCGTCTTGATCCGCGTCTGATCACCATGCTCTCGTCCGCCAATGGCGAACAGCGCCTGTTCGTGGCGCGTAACGGCTTCCCGGATCTGCTGGTGGATACCCTGCTGGCAACCGAAGACCGCCATTTCTACGAGCACGACGGTATCAGTCTCTACTCCATCGGCCGTGCGGTGTTGGCGAACCTGACTGCGGGTCGTACCGTGCAGGGGGCGAGTACGCTTACCCAGCAGCTGGTGAAGAACCTGTTCCTCTCCAGCGAGCGTTCTTACTGGCGTAAAGCCAACGAAGCGTACATGGCCGTGCTGATGGATGCGCGCTACAGCAAGGATCGTATCCTTGAGCTGTACATGAACGAGGTGTACCTCGGCCAGAGCGGCGATAACGAGATCCGCGGCTTCCCGCTGGCGAGCCTGTACTACTTTGGCCGTCCGGTGGAAGAGCTCAGCCTTGACCAGCAGGCGCTGCTGGTGGGCATGGTGAAAGGGGCGTCCATTTATAACCCGTGGCGCAACCCGAAACTGGCGCTGGAGCGTCGTAACCTGGTACTGCGTCTGCTGCAACAGCAGCAGGTGATTGACCAGGAATTATACGACATGCTTAGCGCACGTCCGCTGGGCGTGCAGCCGCGCGGTGGGGTGATCTCTCCGCAGCCTGCTTTCATGCAGATGGTGCGCCAGGAGCTGCAAAGCAAGCTCGGTGATAAGGTCAAAGATCTCTCCGGCGTGAAGATCTTCACAACCTTTGACTCGGTAGCCCAGGACGCGGCAGAAAAAGCGGCGGTGGAAGGGATCCCGGCGCTGAAGAAGCAGCGCAAGCTCTCCGATCTGGAAACCGCGATGGTGGTGGTTGACCGTAACACCGGCGAAGTGCGCGCGATGGTGGGCGGCGCAGAGCCGCAGTATGCGGGCTACAACCGCGCGATGCAGGCGCGTCGTTCGATTGGCTCTCTGGCTAAACCAGCGACCTATCTCACCGCGCTGAGCCAGCCGAATTTGTATCGCCTGAACACCTGGATCGCCGATGCGCCAATCTCCCTGCGTCAGCCTAACGGCCAGGTCTGGTCACCGCAGAACGATGATAAACAGTTCAGCGGCCAGGTGATGCTGGTGGACGCGTTAACCCGCTCCATGAACGTACCTACGGTTAACCTCGGTATGGCGCTGGGCCTGCCGGCCATTGTCGACACCTGGCAGAAGCTGGGCGTACCGAAAGATCAGCTGCACCCTGTTCCGGCGATGATTCTGGGGGCGCTTAACCTGACGCCGATCGAAGTGGCGCAGGCGTTCCAGACCATTGCCAGCGGAGGTAACCGCGCACCGCTCTCTGCCCTGCGTTCGGTGATTGCCGAAGATGGCTCCGTGCTGTATCAGAGCTTCCCGCAGGCTGAACGTGCCGTTCCTGCGCAGGCGGCCTACATGACGCTGTGGACGATGCAGCAGGTTGTGCAGCGCGGTACCGGTCGTCAGCTGGGGGCGAAGTATCCTGGTCTGCATCTGGCGGGTAAAACCGGGACCACCAACAACAACGTCGATACCTGGTTTGCCGGTATTGATGGCCGTGAAGTGGTGATCACCTGGGTAGGTCGTGACAACAACCAGCCGACCAAACTTTACGGGGCGAGCGGGGCGATGTCGATTTACCAGCGCTACCTGGCGAACCAGTCACCTGTGCCGCTGAACCTGGTCGCGCCGGAAGATATCGTCGATATGGGCGTGGATGGTTCCGGTAACTTTATCTGCGGTGGCGGGATGCGTACCCTGCCGGTCTGGACGACCAACCCGGACTCACTGTGCCAGCAGAGCCAGCCTGAACAGCCAACGGGCAACCCGTTCGATCAATCTTCTCAGCCGCAGCAGCCGCAGCAACAACCGGCCCAGCAGCAGAACGAGAAGAAAGACAGTGATGGCGTGGCCGGTTGGATCAAGGATATGTTTGGTGGGAATTAATTAATTCCCTGAATAAAAAGCCGCTTTAATATAAAGCGGCTTTTTTGTTTTTTACATTCTGCAATTTTTAAAAAAATTAAATATCTAATTTAGAATTTTTAAGTTCTCATTTTTTTCATCTAAAACATGCATTTGAAATCTTCTACATGTTGCGTAACTTTATCCTCTCTGGACACAATGAAGAATAATCTGATGTAATCGCTATAAGAAATTAACTGGCTCAAAGGATATTCCTATTTAGTCAGTCATGTGTAACATGCTGGATAACATTTCGACTCAAAATATTTGTAGTGCGAATGGATGCCACAATTGTCAAATATAAGGATATTTTTCATGAACAAAAAAGTTGTCGCTACATTTTTAGCCGGAAGCGTTATGGCCGCGCTGTCTCTGCCTGTATTTGCATCAAACGATTCCGGTACGGTGAACTTCGCCGGAATAATTGTTGCCGATACCTGTGAAATTAACGTTGATGGCACAGGGACTAACGCTTCCACCGTCACTTTCGCAGATACCTATCCTTCGGATTTTGGCGCTGACGGTACGGTTGGCACCTCAAAAGCCTTTAAGATTGAAGTGAAAAAATGTGACCCGCTGGTCGCTAAACTGAACCTCAAGTTTAGCGGCACGACAACAGACGCCGCTAACAAGCGCTTGAAGAACGATCTGACTGGCGCAGGCAATGCGACCAACGTTGGCATCATCGTTAGCAATGAGAACGGCGCTAAAGGCGATGTTGTTTTCGACGGTTCAGTACCGGATACGGGTACCGATGTGAATAACGACGCGACCGGGGCAACGGCTTCTGTCTTTAACTACACCGCGAAAGTGATTCAGGTGGGGGATACCGCGCCAACCGCGGGCCATTACTCCTCCTCTGCAACATTCGAGGTTGTCTATCGCTAAGCAATGACGGGCAGCCTGAACGGCTGCCTTTTTGGAACATTGTATGAAGACTTTATTTAAATTGTTATGTGGTTGTTTAATTATTTCCTGCTGTTCAGTACAGGCAAGTGTTGTTCTTGGTGGTACGCGAATTATTTATCCATCGAATAAATCAGAAGTTCAGATAGCACTTAAAAATAAAGATCCGCATACACGTTATCTGGTGCAAAGCTGGGTCAGTTACCCCAATGATGCGAAAGCGCCCTTTATTATTACTCCTCCTGTTTACAAATTGCAGGAAAATCGTCAAACCCTTTTGCACGTTATTTTTACCGGCGATAAAAAAAGCCTGCCCGCAGACCGGGAATCTCTGTTTCTGGCAAACGTTAAATCCGTATCGGCACTCTCGCCGGAGTTGAAAGAGAAAAACACGCTGCAATTTGCGATGAAAACGCGCCTGAAGCTTTTCTGGCGTCCGGCTCAGCTGAAGGAAAGCGATGCCCTGGAAGCCTACGCAAAAATCACATTCCAGCGTCAGGGCGACACGCTAATAGCAAACAACCCGACCCCGTTTTACGTCTCGTTTGGCGAGCTGGCCGTTGGTGGGAAAAGTGTTCCGGTGAAAGAGACCAAAACCACGCCAGGCGCCATTTCAATGATGGTGGCTCCGTTCAGCGAGCAGCGTTTCGCGCTACCGAATTCAGCAAAGGGCGCGGTGACCTGGACGGCAATCAATGATTTCGGTGGGCAAACCCCACAGCGCAAGCAGGCTCTTTAAATCATCATGTTGGTATTTTATGTCGTCATCTCTGCTTCACAAACAGGTACTGTACGGGATCGCGCTGACGCTGCTCGCCGCGATCCAGCCTGCAAGTGCTGATGACGAATTTAACCTGCGGATCCTTGAGCTGGATACGCCCCTCGAAAATACCTCTACATTAAAAAACTTCATTAACGATAACGGGCTACTTGCCGGAAGCTACCTTACGACTGTTATGTGGGATCGGGATGTAGTGGATAAACGTCCCATCGCTTTCGTGCTGTCTGACGATAAACAGCGCCTGCTGCCGGAGCTGACGAAAGCGGATCTGCGCGATTACGGCGTGAAAGTCGACACGATCCCGGACTTAAAAGATCTGGATGACGGCGCTTATGTCCGCGATATCTCTCATTTCATTGAAAATGCCCGTTACGAATACAATCAGGATGACCAGACCCTGAAGCTGGTCATCCCGCAGGCGTACCGCGACCATGCTGCCGCTGGCGCGATACATCCAAAATTCTGGGATGACGGCGCGCCTGCCGCCTGGACAAGCTATCAACTCAGCGGTTCTCAGCAGCACTACAGTTCGGGCAAAACCTCTTCGACCTGGCTTGGCCTGGAGTCGGGGATTAACCTTGGGGCGTGGCGGCTGCGGAATAACAGCACCTGGAGCGACGCTTCCGGCTGGGAGGGCATTGCCAGCACGTTACAACGCGACATCAAAACGCTGAAAAGCCAGCTTGAGATTGGTCAGACATATACCAATGGTGAACTTTTTGACAGCGTCCAGATGACCGGCGTGAAGCTGGAAACGGATACTTCTATGCTGCCTGTTAGTCAGCAGGGCTTTGCGCCCGTCGTGCGCGGTATTGCCAATAGCGATGCGAAAGTCACTATCAAGCAAAACGGCTACACCATCTATCAGACAAACGTCTCGCCGGGGCCGTTCGAGATCCGCGATTTAAGCCAGGTAACATCCGGAGCCGATCTGGAAGTGACTGTCGAAGAGGCGGACGGCAGCGAGCATAGCTTCATCCAGGCCAGCGCGTCGGTGCCGGTGTTACAGCGGGAAGGCGGCTTTAAGTATTCGCTGGCCGCAGGGCGCTATCGCGGTAATGAAGGTGAAGACGAACCCACCTTTGTGCAAGGCACAGCCATCTATGGTCTGCCTTACGGCGTCACGGCGTATACCGGCGCGCTGGGTTCATCACTGTATCACGCGCTGCTGCTGGGGCTCGGTGCCGATCTGGGGCATTTCGGCTCCGCCTCTGTCGACCTCACGGCCGCGCGTACCGCGTTTGATGACGGGCGTGACGATGCCAGCGGTTTATCCTGGCGGGCGCAGTATTCAAAAGATATTCCCGACACGGATACCACCATCACGCTTGCCAGCTATCGCTACTCCACATCGGGGTTCTATACCTTTCAGGAAGCTATCGATCAGCGTGACAGCGAAATCGATGACGGCATTTATACCTACCGCAGAACTAATAACCGCCGTAGCCGCATGCAGCTCAACCTTTCCCAGCGGGTTTCTGACTGGGGCTCGGCCTATCTCAACGGATATCAGCAGGACTACTGGGATATGGACGGCCATGAGCGTAGCGTCAGCGCGGGGTTCAGCTCCAGCTGGCGCGACATCACCTGGTCGATAAGTTACAACCTGACCCGCACGCCAGATGCCGATACCGACCGGCAAATGGCGTTGACGGTCAACATTCCGTTATCAAAGTGGCTGCCGAATTCCTGGGCAACCTACAGTGCCAATACCTCCAGTGGCGGATTTGTCTCGCATCAGGTTGGGCTTGGCGGTACCGCGCTGGAGGACAATAAGCTGAGCTACAACCTCCAGCAGACCTATGCCAACCAGGATACGGGCTACGGTGGCAGCCTGTCCGGGCGTTATCGCGGGGCTTCCGGTGAGGTAGGGATGGGGTACAGCTACGGTGGTAACAATCGGCAGTGGAACTACAGCGCTCAGGGGTCAATCGTTGCTCACGAGCATGGCGTGACGCTGGGGCAACCCGTACGCGACGCCTTCGCCATTGTGCACATTAAAGATGGTGATAACGTCAAAGTGCAGAACGGACGTGGCATCACGACGGACCGTTTTGGTAACGCGATCGTTCCTTCTCTGACGGCCTACCGGCACAACGTCATCACCGTGAATACGCAGGATCGGGAAGATATTGATATCGACGCGGCAACGCTGGATCTCGTGCCGACGAAAGGGGCGGCAGTGCCGGCCACGTTCGACGCGCGCGTGGGGCGGCGAGCGCTGGTGACCCTGCTCTATGCGGGTAAGCCCGTGCCGTTTGGTGCCGTGGTGGCGCTGGATAACACCACGGCCATCGTGGGTGATGACGGTGAGGTTTACCTGACCGGGCTGTCCGGCAAAACAACGTTTAGCGTGCAGTGGGGAGAAGAGCGCGATCGGCAGTGTCACGGGACGCTGGATCTTCCCTCGCACAGCGCGGCAGGGATCGTGAAAGCCACGGTCAACTGCCTTAACTGAGGTATCTCATGAACCTACGACGTATCGTTAACACATTCCTGCCACCGATACTGCTTGTGCTGGCGGGGGCATTTTGCCATTCAGCCCGGGCAGATTGTACCTTCAACGGCAGCGCTGACGCGGATGCCGTGGTGACGTTTCAGCTTCCCCCGGTCATTATTGTCGCCCCCGACACGCCCGTCGGCACCGTGCTTTATGACGCCAGCGTCGAGAGTAAAGCGGTGACGGTGGATTGTAGCGGTGACGCGCAAATTCGACGCGGGTATTTGTACCTCACGGATGCGGATGCGCGCGAAGGTGTGATGAGCGGGGTTTATCAGACCAACGTGCCGGGTATTGGCATCCGTGCGGCGTCATCGACCGAACGGCTTCCCGGTTACACTGAACAGGATTTAGTCCGGCCCATGCAATTTCTGGGATCGATCCACGGCTCTTCGACAAGTACATCTGTATTTCGCGCCGCTGCCCAGCTGGTCGTCACGGGCGCTATCCAGGAGGGCGATCTTGATACCTCACGGTTAACCTCAATGGATATCCTGGGCAACGCGCCGATCGGTGAAATGCGCTTCTCTCCCACCACTATTCGCATCACCACAAACACCTGTAACCTGGTCGATCGCAACATCTATGTGCCGCTGAAAACGGTCAATACCCAGGACTTTAGCGGCCAATACTCTGACATCCTCACGGACGGCAGCTTTAAGATTGAGATCACCGACTGCGCGGCAGGCACAAAGGTGGATTATCAGTTTACCAGCGCGGGATCAACGGGCGTCACGAACGGCAATATTTTGGGGATCGCCTCCGGAGATTCCGCCGCTGAAGGCGTCGGCATTCAGATCCTTGACCAGAATGATACTGTACTGCAGTTCGATCGGAACTATACGGCGATAACCGGCACGCAGGACAACGTTCCTGTCGAGATCCCACTCAAGGCTCGCTACGTCAGGACGGGCGAGATAAAAGCCGGCAAAGTCGATTCTGTCGCGACGTTCGAGCTCTTTTACCGTTGATTCATCCTGCCCGCTTTGGCGGGCTAAGGATCATTTCATTAACTTCGTTAACCCTCTCTTTTCATCTGGTTAATTCTTAAACCCTTAAATCTTGTAGGGCCGCTTACTGCTTGCTATGCAACCAGCGTTTCGCATATTATTCTGCGGTCATAATAATAATTCTCGTTTACGTTATCATTCACTTTTCCATCAGAGATAAACATGGCGCTTTCCAATACTGCTCAGCCAATTAACACGTCGCTGCGTAAAGTCGCGGTTGTCGTAGCCACAGCGGTTGCCGGCATGTCTGCATTTGCTCACGCTGCCGAAACCCCGAAAAAAGAAGATACTATTACCGTTACCGCTGCACCTGCTGCACAGGAAAGTGCCTGGGGACCTGCTGCGACTATCGCCGCCCGCCAATCTGCGACCGGTACCAAAACAGACACCCCAATTCAAAAGGTTCCACAGTCTATTTCTGTGGTGACGGCCGAAGAGATGGCGCTGCACCAGCCGCGTTCGGTTAAAGAAGCCCTGAGCTACACGCCGGGCGTTGCGGTGGGCACGCGTGGTGCGTCCAACACCTATGATTATCTGGTTATTCGCGGTTTCGCGGCCGATGGCCAGAGCCAGAACAACTACCTCGACGGCATGAAGATGCAGGGCAACTTCTATAACGACGCGGTGATAGACCCGTACATGCTGGAGCGCGCCGAAATCATGCGCGGTCCGGTTTCCGTTCTGTACGGTAAAAGCAGCCCAGGCGGCCTGCTGAACATGGTAAGTAAGCGCCCAACAACCGAGCCGCTGAAAGAGATCCAGTTTAAAGTGGGTACCGACAGCCTGTTCCAGACAGGCTTTGACTTCAGCGATGCGATCGACGATGACGGTGTCTATTCATACCGCCTGACGGGCGTTGCGCGCTCGAACAATTCGCAGCAGGAAGATAAGGGCGAGCAGCGTTATGCCATCGCGCCATCCTTCTCCTGGCGTCCGGATGACAAAACCACCTTCACGTTCCTCTCCTACTTCCAGAACGAGCCTGAAACGGGCTACTACGGCTGGCTGCCAAAAGAGGGGACGGTTGACCCGCTGCCAAACGGCGATCGTCTGCCGACTAACTTCAATGAAGGCGCGAAGAACAACACCTATTCCCGTAACCAGAAAATGGTGGGATACAGCTTCGACCACGAATTCAACGATACTTTCACCGTGCGTCAGAATCTGCGCTTTGCCGAGAACAAAACCTCGCAAAACAGCGTTTACGGCTACGGCATGTGTTCCGATCCGCTCTATTCGAGTAATCCGGCATCCAGCCCTTGCGCGAGCATTCCTCAGTCACAATGGGGGCATACGCTGACTCGCCAGTATGTGATCGATGACGAGAAGCTGCAAAACTTCACCGTTGATACGCAGCTTCAGAGCAAGTTCGCGACGGGGGCTCTCGACCATACTCTGTTGACAGGCGTTGATTTCATGCGCATGCGTAATGACATTAACTCCTGGTTCGGCTATGCCGGCTCCGTTGCGCCATCCGATATTTACGATCTCGATCGTGGCGATTTCGATTTCGGTTCACACCCTGGACCATCTGGTGCTTACCAGGTGCTGAACAAGCAGAAGCAGACCGGCGTTTACGCTCAGGATCAGATCGAATGGGATAAAGTGCTGGTGACACTGGGCGGCCGTTACGATTGGGCCGATCAGGAGTCCTACAACCGCGTATTAAATACCACCGCCAAGCGTGATGATACTCAGTTCACCTGGCGTGGCGGCGTTAACTACCTGTTCGACAACGGGGTAACTCCTTATTTCAGCTACAGCGAATCCTTTGAACCGGCTTCCCTGACCGACGCTCAAGGTAAACCATTCTCACCGTCTAAAGGCAAACAGTACGAAGCGGGCGTGAAATACGTGCCTAACGATCGTCCGATCGTGATCACCGGTGCAGTGTATCAGCTGACCAAAACCAACAACCTGATGGCTGACCCAACTGGCTCACCCTTCTCCGTTGAAGGCGGCGAGATCCGCGCCCGTGGCGTAGAGCTGGAAGCCAAAGCGGCGCTCTCTGCAAGCGTGAACGTTGTCGGTTCTTATACCTATACCGATGCGGAATACACCACCGACACCAACTACAAAGGCAACACGCCGGCGCAGGTGCCAAAACATATGGCATCCCTGTGGGGTGATTACACGATGTTTGACGGCCCACTGTCTGGCCTGACGCTGGGTACTGGCGTGCGTTATACCGGCTCCAGCAAAGGTGACCCGGCGAATAGCTTCACTGTTGGAAGCTATACACTGGTTGATGCACTGGTCAGATACGATCTGGCGCGTGTAGGCATGGCCGGATCAAACGTCGCGCTTCACGTGAACAACCTGTTCGATCGTGAGTACGTTGCCAGCTGCTTCAACACCTACGGTTGCTTCTGGGGTGCTGAACGCCAGGTTGTCGCCACCGCGACCTTCCGCTTCTAACCTCTTTATGGGCACGGTTCGCCGTGCCCTTTTTATTTAAGTTGGCTGACATGCAGGATAATAAAACGCAATCCGACACCACCTTTACGCTCAATAATCTCTCCTTTCGCGTACCCGGGCGCACCCTGCTGCATCCGCTCTCTCTGACGTTTCCTGCCGGTAAAGTGACGGGCCTGATTGGCCACAACGGTTCCGGTAAATCCACGCTGCTCAAGATGCTGGGACGCCACCAGCCACCTTCTGAAGGGGATATTCTGCTGGACGATCGGCAGCTGGAGGGCTGGAGCAGTAAAGCCTTTGCCCGCAAGGTGGCCTACTTGCCGCAGCAGCTGCCGCAGGCGGAAGGGATGACGGTGCGTGAGCTGGTAGCGATTGGCCGCTATCCGTGGCACGGGGCACTTGGCCGCTTCGGCGTCGCCGACAGGGAGAAAGTAGAAGAGGCGATTGCGCTGGTAGGGCTAAAACCGCTGGCGCATCGCCTGGTGGATAGTTTGTCCGGCGGTGAACGTCAGCGGGCGTGGATTGCGATGCTGGTGGCGCAGGACAGCCGCTGCCTGCTGCTGGATGAACCGACCTCTGCGCTGGATATCGCCCATCAGGTCGACGTGCTGGCGCTGGTGCATCGCTTAAGCCAGCAGCGCGGCCTGACGGTGATCGCTGTCCTGCACGATATCAACATGGCGGCGCGCTACTGTGACTACCTCGTCGCGCTGCGCGGCGGTGAAATGATCGCTCAGGGTACGCCGTCTGAGCTGATGCGCAGCGAAACGCTGGAACATATTTACGGTATTCCGATGGGTATTTTGCCTCACCCTGCCGGGGCAGCTCCCGTGAGCTTTGTCTACTGATGCTGGATTCAACATACATTAGCCGCCGTCGCCTGCTGACGGCCATGGCGCTCTCGCCGCTGCTGTTGAAGATGGCCCCGGCCCGCGCCGCCGCTATCGATCCGCACCGCATCGTGGCGCTGGAGTGGTTACCCGTCGAGCTGATGATGGCCCTGGGTATCACGCCCTACGGCGTGGCCGACATTCCCAACTACACCCTGTGGGTGAATGAGCCAAAACTGCCGGACTCGGTCATCGACATCGGTCTGCGCACGGAGCCAAACCTTGAGCTTCTCACGCAGATGAAACCGTCTTATTTGTTCTGGTCTGCGGGGTATGGCCCGTCGGAAGAGATCATGGCGAAGATTGCGCCGGGACGAGGCTTTTCCTTTAGCGACGGTAAAAAGCCGCTGACCATGGCAAAAAATTCTATCCACGAGATGGCCCAGTTCCTCAACCGGGAAGCGGAAGCAAAACAGCATCTCGATGAGTTTGACGCGCTGATTGAGTCTCTTAAGCCGCGCTTTGCCCGCCGTGGCGATCGGCCTTTGCTGATGGTGACGCTGCTGGATGCCCGCCATATGCTGGTCTTTGGAAAGAACTGCCTGTTCCAGGAAGTGCTCGACAACTTCGGCATTCGCAACGCCTGGGAAGGCGAGATGACGTTCTGGGGAAGCACCGCCGTGGGCATCGACCGCCTGGCGGCGTTTCGCGACGTCGACGTGCTGTGCTTTGACCACGGCAACGAGCGTGAAATGCAAACCCTGATGGCGACCCCGCTCTGGCAGGCGATGCCGTTCGTGCGCGAGCAGCGCTTCCTGCGCGCCCCTGCGGTATGGTTTTACGGCGCGACGCTGTCGGCAATGCACTTTGCCCGCGTGCTGGACAACGTGATGGGGGGCAAAGCATGAGTACGCGTATTGCCCGTTTCCCGGCGCTGCTGCTGGGGCTGATTTTTCTGGCGGCGCTGGCGCTAACCGGGTTCAACCTCTCCACGGCACTGCCGCGCGAGCAGTGGGCGGCCGCGTTTGCCGCTCCGGATATCGACAATATTCAGCAGATGTTGTTCCACTACAGCCTGCTGCCGCGTCTTAGCATCTCCCTGCTGGTCGGGGCGGGGCTGGGGCTGGTGGGCGTGCTGTTCCAGCAGGTGCTGCGTAACCCGCTGGCGGAGCCAACTACGCTGGGCGTGGCGACGGGTGCACAGCTGGGGATCACCATCACCACCCTCTGGACGCTGCCGGGGGCATTAACCTCTCAGTTTGCCGCGCTGGCAGGCGCCTGCGTCGTGGGCGCGCTGGTCTTTGGCGTGGCCTGGGGAAAACGTCTCTCGCCGGTCACGCTGATCCTCGCCGGGCTGGTCGTCAGCCTCTACTGCGGCGCGATCAACCAGCTGCTGGTGCTGTTTCACCACGACCAGCTGCAAAGCATGTTTATGTGGAGCACCGGCACGCTCACCCAGACCGACTGGAGTATCGTCCAGCGCCTGTGGCCACAATTGTTTGGCGGCGTGGTGCTCACGCTGCTGCTGCTTCGCCCGCTCACTCTGATGGGGCTGGATGATGGCGTGGCGCGCAACCTGGGGCTGGCGCTGTCGCTGGCTCGTCTGGCGGCGCTCACGCTGGCGATTGTGTTAAGCGCTCTGCTGGTTAACGCGGTTGGCATCATCGGGTTTATCAGCCTCTTTGCGCCGCTGCTGGCAAAAATGCTCGGGGCGCGTCGCCTTCTGGCACGTCTGCTGCTGGCGCCGCTGATCGGGGCGCTGATCCTCTGGCTTTCCGATCAGATCATTCTCTGGCTGGCGCGCGTTTGGATGGAAGTGTCTACCGGGTCGGCAACGGCGCTTATCGGTGCGCCGCTGCTGCTGTGGCTGCTCCCGCGTCTGCGCAGTATCAGCGCCCCAGCGATGGACGCTGGCGATAAGGTCTACGCTGAACGTCAGTCGGTGCTGTGGTTCAGCCTTGCCGGTCTGGCGGTGTTGCTTATCGCCTCGTTTGCCGCCCTCGCGTTTGGGCGCGATGCCGCAGGCTGGCACTGGGCAACGGGTGACTTACTCAACGAACTGCTGCAGTGGCGCTGGCCGCGTATTCTCTCCGCGCTGATTGCCGGGGTGATGCTGGCGGTGGCGGGCTGTATTATTCAGCGTCTGACCGGTAACCCGATGGCAAGCCCTGAAGTGCTGGGGATCAGTTCCGGCGCGGCCTTTGGCGTGGTGCTGATGCTCTTCCTGGTGCCGGGCAATGCGTTTGGCTGGCTGATGCCTGCCGGGAGTATCGGTGCGGCGGCCACGCTGATGATTATTCTGGTTGCCTCTGGCCGCGGCGGATTTTCTCCGCACCGCATGCTGCTGGCCGGTATGGCGCTCAGCACCGCCTTTACTATGCTGCTGATGATGCTGCAGGCGAGCGGCGATCCGCGCATGGCGAAGATCCTGACCTGGATTTCCGGCTCAACGTACAACGCCACCGCCAGCCAGGTTGCCTGGTCAGGAAGCGTTATGATCGTGCTGCTGGCGATGGTACCGCTGTGCCGTCGCTGGATGACTATTCTGCCGCTGGGGGGCGAAACCGCGCGTGCGGTCGGCTTAGCGCTGACGCCAACGCGCGTCGCGCTTCTTCTGCTGGCGGCGTGTCTGACGGCAACCGCCACCATGACCATCGGTCCACTAAGCTTTGTAGGGTTGATGGCGCCGCATATCGCCAGAATGATGGGTTTCCGACGGACGATGCCACATATTGTGATGTCGGCCCTGACGGGCGGGGTCATTCTGGTGTTTGCCGACTGGTGTGGAAGGATGGTGCTGTTCCCGTATCAGATCCCGGCGGGCCTGTTGTCGACCTTTATCGGTGCGCCTTACTTTATCTATCTGTTGAGAAAGCAGAGTCGGTAGTCAGGTGCGGCCTGATACCCTCTCCCACGGGGAGAGGGAGAACATCGTAGGCCGGGTAAGCGTTAGCGCCACCCGGCAATGCCCTTAAAGCTTCGCAAACACCTTACGCGCCGCGTCGATGGTGTTATTGATATCTTCTTCGCTGTGCGCCACGGACATAAAGCCCGCTTCGAACGCGGACGGTGCCAGGTACACGCCTTCTTCCAGCATCAGGTGGAAGAAGCGCTTGAAGCGTTCAACGTCGCACTTCACCACGTCCTGATAGCGGGTCACGGTTTTCGCATCGGTGAAGAAAATCCCGAACATGCCGCCCACGTGGTTAACAACCAGCGGAATTCCCGCTTCTTCTGCGGCTTCCAGCAGACCGTTTGCCAGCTGCGTGGTACGGTCCGTCAGGGTTTCATGAATACCCGGCTGCGCCACTTCGGTCAGACAGGCGAAGCCTGCAGCCATGGCAATTGGGTTACCGGATAGCGTGCCCGCCTGGTAAACCGGGCCGGTTGGCGCCAGGGCTTCCATCACGTCCTTACGACCGCCGAAAGCACCGACCGGCATGCCGCCGCCGATGATTTTGCCGAGGCAGGTCAGGTCCGGCTCAACCTCATAATAAGACTGGGCGCCCGCCAGTGCCACGCGGAAGCCGGTCATCACTTCATCGATGATCAGCAGCGCGCCGAACTCATCGCACAGCGCGCGCAGGCCCGGCAGGAAGTCAGGCTGCGGCGGGATGCAGTTCATATTGCCCGCAACAGGTTCAACGATAATGCAGGCGATCTCCTGCGGATACTGCTCGAACGCCGCGCGAACGGTGTTCAGATCGTTGTAGGTGCAGGTCAGGGTGTGCTTCGCGAAATCAGCAGGTACGCCAGGCGAGTTTGGCTGGCCGAGGGTCAGCGCGCCGGAGCCCGCTTTCACCAGCAGGCAGTCTGCATGGCCGTGGTAGCAGCCTTCGAATTTGATGATTTTGTCGCGACCGGTAAAGCCGCGCGCCAGACGGATGGCGCTCATGGTGGCTTCGGTACCGGAGTTCACCATACGCACCATGTCCATGGTCGGCACCAGTTCGGTAACCAGCTCCGCCATTTTCACTTCCATCTCGGTCGGCGCACCGAAGCTCAGGCCGCGCTGCGCGGCTTCGATGACCGCGTTACGAATGGCGGGATGGTTATGTCCGAGAACCATCGGCCCCCAGGAACCGACGTAATCGATATAGGCTTTGCCATCGACATCATACAGATACGCGCCGTCAGCACGTTCAATAAACAGCGGCGTGCCGCCCACGCCGGTAAAGGCGCGTACTGGCGAGTTCACGCCACCGGGGATTAGCTCGCGGGCTGCACTGTAGAGGTTTTCAGACTTGCTCATGGCGTCGTTCCTGGTTCGTATAAAATGATTAAGCACACTATTCTAAGTGATCCGCAGAAGGTTATGAAATTTTTAGCCTGTTTATGCTTTAAGATTTGTTAAGTATTTTTCAGGCGTCGCAGGGAAGGTCTCTGGTAAAATCTTCGCGGCTTTTTGTATGACGAATAAGAACAGGACATGAAATCAGATTCCCCGTCTTTCGAAGA
Organism: Enterobacter sp. 725m/11; assembly: GCF_011683705.1. Classification (NCBI taxonomy): domain Bacteria; kingdom Pseudomonadati; phylum Pseudomonadota; class Gammaproteobacteria; order Enterobacterales; family Enterobacteriaceae; genus Enterobacter; species Enterobacter sp. 725m/11. Next base: position 25,273 of record NZ_JAAQOK010000054.1, read on the forward strand.
ACAACAGTTTACGCGCGCCCAGCACCGAGTCAGCATTCGGCGGCTGCTCAATCGCGATAAAACGCCGCTGGCGATCCTGCTGGCCGCTGCCGTGGTGGGTACCCTTGCAGGGCTGGTTGGCGTGGCGTTTGAAAAAGCGGTTAACGCCGTACTCAACTGGCGAGTGGGTACCGTAGCCGGTTTTGCCGATCGTGAATGGCTGGTCTGGGTAGCGGCATTCGGCCTGTCTGCGCTGTTTGCCATGGTGGGGTATTTTCTGGTGCGTAAATTCGCCCCGGAGGCGGGCGGGTCTGGCATCCCGGAAATTGAAGGCGCGCTGGAGGAGCTGCGCTCGGTGCGCTGGTGGCGGGTGATCCCGGTTAAGTTTATTGGCGGCATGGGGACGCTGGGCGCAGGGATGGTGCTCGGCCGGGAAGGGCCAACGGTGCAGCTGGGGGGGAACGTCGGCCGCATGGTGGGCGATCTGTTCCGCATGCGCAGCGCCGAGGCGCGCCATACGCTGCTGGCCACCGGTGCAGCGGCGGGGCTTTCTGCGGCGTTTAACGCGCCGCTGGCCGGTATTTTGTTCATCATCGAAGAGATGCGCGCGCAGTTCCGCTACAACCTGATCTCCATTAAAGCGGTGTTTACCGGCGTTATTATGTCGAGCATCGTCTTTCGCATCTTTAATGGCGAAGGGGCGGTGATTGAAGTCGGTAAACTGACCAACGCACCGGTTAACACCCTGTGGCTATACCTGATCCTCGGCATGATTTTTGGTGTGGTGGGCCCGCTGTTTAACACCTTTATCTTACGCGCTCAGGATATGTTCCAGCGCGTTCACGGCGGCAATACCACGAAATGGGTGCTGATGGGCGGCCTGCTGGGCGGCATTTGTGGCGTGCTCGGCTTTATCGAACCGAATGCCGCGGGCGGCGGTTTCGGGCTGATTCCCATTGCCGCAGCCGGGAATTTCAGCGTGGGTTTGCTGCTGTTTATGTTTTTCTCCAGGGTCATTACGACGGTACTGTGCTTCTCCTCCGGCGCGCCCGGCGGAATTTTTGCCCCGATGCTGGCGCTGGGAACGCTGCTCGGCACCGCGTTTGGTATGGCGGCTGAGGCAGGTTTCCCCGCTTACCATCTGGACGCCGGCACCTTTGCAGTGGCCGGGATGGGGGCGCTGCTGGCCGCCTCCCTGCGCGCGCCGTTAACCGGCATCGTGCTGGTGCTGGAGATGACGGATAATTACCAGCTCATTTTGCCAATGATCATTACCTGTCTCGGCGCGACACTATTAGCCCAATTCCTGGGTGGAAAACCGCTATACTCCACCATCCTCGCGCGTACCCTGGCAAAACAAGAGGCGGAGCGGGCCGCCACGCAGAATACTTGAATGAATTACCAGGGTATTAGATAATGACGAAAAGAATTGGGTGAATTTTACCCAATAGCAGTATTCATGGGAGCATAAGATGAGTGATGACGTAGCTGTGCCGCTGGAGTTTACCGAAGCAGCAGCCAACAAAGTGAAAACCCTGATTGCCGACGAAGACAATCCGGATCTGAAACTGCGTGTCTATATTACCGGTGGCGGCTGCAGCGGCTTCCAGTACGGTTTTACCTTTGACGATCAGGTGAACGACGGCGATATGACCATCGAGAAGCAAGGCGTCGCGCTGGTAGTTGACCCGATGAGCCTGCAGTATCTGGTGGGCGGTTCGGTGGATTACACCGAAGGTCTGGAAGGTTCGCGTTTTGTGGTGACCAACCCGAACGCAACAAGCACCTGCGGGTGTGGTTCTTCGTTTAGCATTTAAGCCTGAATGCGGATTGTAGGCCCGGTAAGCGAAGCGCCACCGGGCTTATAAACGACGCCTATCTTGAAGTTTCATCCAGCGCAAACGTCGGCAGCTTCAGGTGCCAGCGTATCGCCGCTAAACGTATCACCAGCGTCACGACCATCCCCAGCATCGCGGCGTTTTCCAGCGGAATTGCAAACGTGTAGTACGCGGTCGCGTGGACAATGCCGCCCGCAATACAGGCCGTTGCGTAAATTTCAGTACGCAGGATCATCGGCACCTCCCGCGCCAGAATGTCGCGAATGATGCCGCCGCCCACGCCGGTTAACACGCCCATGCAGATCGCCACCATCGGGCCGGTGCCCGCATTAAACGCCTTATTGACGCCAATACCGACAAACACGGCCAGACCGACGGCATCCAGCACCGGCAATATCCATTTGGGTAATCGGCGGGGCTGGCGAACCAGCACAATGGTCAACAGACAGGTGACCATGGCGACCACAAGATCGGTAGGATCTTTCACCCAAAACACCGGGCCATTTGCCAGCGCCATATCGCGGATTGTCCCGCCGCCAACGGCGGTCACCACGCCAAGCACCAGCACGCCAAACGGATCCATGCGTAGTTTTCCGGCGAGCAGGACGCCGGAGATAGCAAAAACGGCTGTACCAAGAATATCCAGCCAATAAACGAGCATCGTTAAATCCTCGAACAAATGTTAATGACCCTCTGCCAGGGCGGCACAGAGCTGTTTTGCGGCGAGGATAATACGCGGGCTGGCGCGTTCAAACCAGTCACTGTTGAGTGGGATCACCGGAATTTTTAGCTGGCTCTGCCAGAATTGTTTAATTTTAGGAATCTCGCTCGCATTTCCGACCACGACGATGGCCTGTGGCTGGCGCGCCAGAACCTGCTCACGGCTCACCTGAGGCCACGGTACCCGGCTGGCAGCAAAGATATTTTCACCGCCGCAGACTTCCAGCACCTGGTTCTGAATCGAGCCTTTTCCGGTGGTAAACAGCGGCTGGCTGCCGAACTGCAGGAAGATGCGCTTTTTAACAGGCGTATCGTATTGGGCTTTCAGCGCGGCATAGTCGCTGAGCATCTGGTTCGCCGCACTCTCGGCTTTTTGAGGCGCAGGGCTATAAGGGGCCAGGGCGCGCAGAGCCTGAGCGACCTGCTCAATACTTACCGCGTCAACCCACATGACCTTGATGCCAAGCGAGGTGAGCTGGTTCACCTGCCGCTCGGCGTTACCGCCGCGCCAGGCCAGCACGAGATCCGGCTTAAGCGCCACAATGCGCTCAAGGTTCATCCCTTGCCAGGTTGCCACTTGTTCAATGCCGGCCGCCTGTGGGGGGTAATCTGAAAAGCTGCTGACGCCAACGGGGGTGATCCCGGCGGCAAACGCCAGTTCGGTGTTAGCGGGAGAGAGGGTAATCACACGCGGCGCGGCGAACAGCCACGCCGGTGCAAGCAGCAGCAGGGCGGCCAGCGCCCTGATAGACCGTTTAGCCACGCGCCAGGTTCTGCACCAGGCGTTCCACCATCACGGTGGACTGTTTTGCCGCAACGGCCAGGAACTCGTCGAAGCTGATGTGAGACTGCTGGTCTGCCACGTCAGAGATGGCGCGAACCACCACGAACGGTACGCTGAAATTGTGGCAAACGTGCGCAATCGCGGTCGCTTCCATCTCTACGGCAACCGCCTGCGGGAAGTTATGACGGATTTTCGCCAGACCGACGGAGCCATTGATGAACGCATCACCGCTGACAATCAGGCCGCGTACCGCGTTGAGATTGAGCTCAGCAATGCAGGCTTCAGCCGCCGCTATCAGTTTATCGTCAGCTTTAAACCCTGCCGGGCAGCCCGGAAGCTGGCCATACTCGTAGCCGAACGCGGTGACGTCAGCATCGTGGTAACGCGCTTCGTCGGAGACAACGATATCGCCCACTTTCAGCGTCGGTGCCAGACCGCCTGCTGAGCCCGTGTTAATGATGACGTCCGGCTTGCAGCGCTCAAGCAGCAGGGTCGCACCCAGCGCAGCAGCCACTTTACCGATGCCTGATTTCAGCAGAGCCACCTCAACCTGTCTCTTATACACATCTGACGCTGCCGACGCCGGA